>DAOVYW010000010.1 GCA_030635415.1 Candidatus Firestoneibacteriota bacterium | reverse complement strand
TCGGCGGTTTTTATTTCCGGCATTTCAACCGCGGTTAAATTCACTTTATACCCAGCTTGCCTGGCCCGGGTAATAAAATCCACTACTGCCGCATGCGTCCCCGGCCCGGTGGCCGGTCGAACCATTTTAAGGTATTGCTCAGGATCAGCGGTATTCAGGGATACTGACCACTCATCCACAACTCCCCAACACTCAGGCAGAATATCGCGTCCAAAAATCATGTCCGCCTGGCCGTTAGTATCCACCCGCACCCATCCCCCGCGGGATTTGACGTTCCGGGCTATCTCCAGCATGACACCAAGCCGGAGCAAGGGCTCTCCGAATCCACAGAATACAATCTCGGAATAGTCTCGAGGATCTCCTATGGCCGCTAAAACCTCCTCGGCCCGGGGTTCCCGCCTCAAGGTCAATTCATGATTTTGAACCCGGCGATTAACCTGCCGGGGACAAAAAAGACAATTCGAGCTGCAACGGTTAGTAAGGTTTATATATAGATGTCCCTGGATATTATATACTATCATGCCCGGATCGCACCCGCTGATTTTAAACAATTGGCGGGCATTCCGGCTGGTCTGCTCCGCCATGACTGCGAGTGAAATATTTTTTATCCGGGCCGCGGCCTCCGCTACTTTGAGTACATTAGCCGGTTCATTTCTTTTACCCCGTTGCTCCTGGGGCGGAAGATAAGGCGAATCGGTCTCCAGCAAGACCCGGTCATCCGGCAGAACGAGCGCCGCCGCACGCGCGGATTCAGCGCGGGGATAGGTAAGCGTTCCCCCGATCCCGGCGTGAAAACCCATATCCAGCACCTCGGGCAGATGTTCTATTCCCCCGTCATAACAGTGCAACACCCCGCCTCCGGGAAAAGGGCCCTTTTGCCGGAGCAATTGCAGGGCATCATCAAAAGCCTCCCTGATATGTATAATTAAGGGCAGTTCAAAAATCCTGGCCAGCTTGAGCTGCCGGCTAAAACCGGCCTGTTGAGCTTTTCGGTCCGGAGCCGGGTAATCCGGAAAAACGTGATAGTCCAAACCAATCTCTCCCAGAGCTACCACTTTTTCCCGGCCCAGCTGTTCGGGCAGTTTCTTTAGATCCGGCTCACAGCCCGGTTTAAATTCATGAGGATGCACGCCCATGGCTGCGTAAATGCCGCTATTAGCACGAGCCAATTCCCATCCCCGTTGGTTAGCCTCCAGGCTGGATCCGACATTTATCATGGTTTGAACCCCGGCCTCTATGGCGCGCCGGATAACCTGCTCACGGTCCGGATCAAAGGCCGGTTCTTCAAGATGAACGTGCGTATCAATGAGTTCCATCTATGGCTTCAACACCTTGTCTCTCTCTATACGCGGGAACAAGGGCTCTCCCTTGGCGATTTTCTGTCCGGATGGCAATCTGCCCCAATAAGAGTCCTCTGGAAATTCAAACTTCTGTTCCGGAGCGTAACCCATTTGTGCCAAAATACGGGGTGTTGTTCCCGGCATAAAGGGATGAATATATAGGGCTACCAGCCGTAATACTTCCAGTAGATTGTACATGACAAGATTCACGTGATCATAGTCATGGCCTTCTATCTTTTTACCCTGTTTAAAAAGCGACCAGGGACTCGATTCTTCAATATATTTATTGGCTTGCTTCACCAGATTCCAAACTATTGCCAGAGCTCCGGAAAAATCCATTTTTTCCATGGCCTGATCAAACATTGAATAAAGATTAACCGCGGTCTTTCTCAAAGTCATGTCCTGGGGAGTGCTTTTCTCCAATTCCTCCCAAATCTCCGGCATTCTCCATTGCAACTCCGGCATCATTGATAAATCAGACATGACTGTTAAATCCTTCGCTTCCGGAGGTTTGGGAACTCGCCCCTCACAATATTTCTCTACCATGGTTAATGTCCGATTCAAAAGATTTCCCATATCATTAGCCAAATCGCTGTTATAGCGTTCTACCATTTCCTCTTCACTGAAATCCCTATCACCGGCAAAATTGCCGGACGCCAATAGCACATAACGAAAGGGATCCACGCCATAAGCGCGCACTAGCTCCAAAGGATCCAACACATTGCCGCGGGTCTTGGAAATTTTCTCGCCTTTCAGGTGAATAAATCCATGGCCGAAAACCTGTTTAGGCAGGTCCAAACCGGCAGCCATCAACATGGCCGGCCAAATGATACAATGAAAACGGCTAATGTCCTTTCCAATAACATGTATATCCGCAGGCCAAAAACGGTTAAATGTCTCCATGTCGTCGGGAAATCCAATCGCTGACAGATAATTGATTAAAGCTTCAAACCAGACATAAATAATATGTTCGGGATCATCAGGAAAAGGTATTCCCCACTGCGTGGAAGCCCGGGAAATAGAAATATCTTTCAATCCGCTGTTGATTATATTCATCACTTCATTGTAACGGGATACCGGCTGAATAAATTCAGGATGTTTTGCAATATGTTCCAGTAAGGGCCTGGCGAAACGCGAAAGGCGGAAAAAATAATTTTCCTCTGATAGCCACACCGCCTTAATTCCGTGAGTTGGACATAACCCGTCCTTCAGTTCGGTTTCTATATAGTAATTTTCACAAGAATTACAGTACCATCCTTCGTAATGTCCCGGGTATATATCGCCGGCCGCTTGGACGCGCCGCACTATTTCCTTAGCTGCCTGGTGATGTCTTTTGTCCGAGGTACGAATAAACTGGTCGTATGAAACGTTTAATGCCTGCCAGGTATTTTGAAAAACCTCTGCCATCCGGTCACAATATTCCTGGGGGGGCTGATTTAATTCCCGTGCCCGTGCTTCCACATTGGAAGAATGTTCATCCGATCCGGTAGCGAATTGAACATCATATCCGGTTACCCGCCGCCAACGCGCCAATACATCAGTGGCAATCTCCTCATAAGCATGGCCGATATGCGGTTTGGCATTGGCATAAGTAATCGCCGTAGTAATATAATATTTTTCTTTCATATTTATTTCCGTACCTTCCCCTTAACTTTTTCCTCCCTGACGACGCGCTTTTCCCGGCTGCCCTTTTCCCCGTAGGAAAGACAGCACATTAGGCGTCCGCAGACCCCGGATATTTTAGAAGGATTCAAGGACAAATTTTGATCTTTAGCCAAACGGATCGAAACCGAGACAAAATCTTTTAAAAAAGTACAACAGCAGAGCGAACGGCCGCAGCATCCCACCCCGCCTAAACGCCGGGCTTCATCCCGAACGCCAATCTGCCTCATTTCGATCTTAATCTTCAGCGCCCGGGCCAGCTCTTTCACCAATTCACGAAAATCCACCCGGTTCTCAGCCGTGAAATAGAAAACCGCCTTACGGGCATCCAGGGTATAGCTGACATCCACCAGCTTCATGGAGAGACCTTTTTCCAGAATTTTTTTCCGGCATATCCGCCTGGCCTCTTTTTCCCGACGTTCATTATTTTTAAATTGTTCCTGGTCGCGGTCTGTAGCCGGCCGTAAAATTCGGCGCGTGGACTCCGCTATCCTGTCCTCGGACAGAATGCATTTAGGTCTAACCACGCGCGCCATATTTGGACCGTACTTGGTCTCCACCACACAAAAGCTATCAAGTTCCAACCGCTTTCCGGACCAAAGGCTGTAAAAAACCCTCCCGCCTTTTACTAACTGAATACCTGTTACTTCCGGCATATGCTTATCTCCTTTAATCAGTACCCATTAATATATAATGATTCTAGTGCAAAACCCTTTTTGCTGTCTTTGCGAGGAGTGGCAGCGACGAAGCAATCTCGATTTTATAAGGATAAAATAAGATTGCCACGCTCCCTACGGTCGCTCGCAATGACATCTTAGGGGGTTTTGCAGCAGAATCTCTAATTAGCCTCTGTGGTGGAAAGTGCAACTTCCTCCCTTGATGGGAGTAATTTATTTTAGCTTTTCCGCAGCAGAAACCAGTTAATTTCTTCCAGCCCTAGCTCCTATCTTCATAAAAAGAACTTCCAATAAAAGTTGGGTATTAATATTTTTCTTTATCTGGTGGATAGCCGTTAAAACCGCTTGGCACTTCTCTCCCAGTGACTCCGGACTTTCGCCCAAAAGGGCGGCTTCCAGTTCAGTCAGGCGATCACTATTCATAATCAGCTCGTGGGACGCCCGGTTGGATAATATTATTAAATCGCGGAACCAGGAAAGGAGTATGGCCAGCATTTCTGGCAGTTCCACGCGCTGTTCCCCCCATTGGACCGCAACCTCTGCCCAATCGTTGGGGCCCAACTGCTGCAGCATCCCGAGAACCCGATTCCGCAGTGCCTGCATATTCTCATCGGCAAGACGCAGCGCTTTTGCCGGACGCCCCCCGGATTGCATGGCCAGTGCCTGCGCCTGGTCCGCCTGACAATTCAGCCGCTCCCTTAACCAGGCGGACAAGACCTTAGTTTCCAGGGGTTGAAAACGGACTGTCTGGCAACGCGACCGGATAGTTTCCAGCAGCACAAAAGGCTGGATGGTTATCAGTACCAGAATTACCGCTGGAGGAGGCTCTTCCAGGAGTTTTAACAAGCTGTTGGCCGCCTCCAAGGTAAGCTTCTCAGCCGAATCAAGTATGTAAAGCTTGATACTGCCTTCCATTGGTTTTAATATTGCATCTCTTTGTAATTGTTCCCGTATCTGGTCGATTTTTAAAAATTGTCCCTCCGGTTCAATAATTCTCACGTCCGGATGACCATTTTGAGTGATCTTGCGGCATGCAGGACATTCTCCGCAGGCCTCCCCTTGAGCGGGTTTGGAACAATTAAGCGCTTGGGCTAAAGCCAGGGCCGTGGCCCGTTTGCCTACTCCTTCCGGCCCTATAAATAAAAAAGCATGCCCCAGCCGTTTATTACGAACTGAGCGCTTAAAATATTCAATCGCCCGGGGTTGTCCTTTTATTTCACTGAACGGCATACGCCACACCCTCCCCTACGCCGGCTAAAACCTGCAGCTCCCATTTACAGAAGCTCTGCCATTTATTCAACTTTAATATGTTAACCGCGAATTCGTCGGCTTTCAAGCCGGCGATGAAGCGGGATAGTAATAGTGGTTTTCTACCGATCATATCCAATTCCCCGCTCTTTAGAGCGGGGAAATTGTACATCTCTTTTGGTGGATTGTAACCTGTTCCACACCTCATTCCAAACCTCTCTGGCGATTGACTTAACCGGACGATCCGCCTGGATCCGGCAAACCCGGCGCGGTTCCCGGCATGCGATTTCCAGATAAGCTTGACGAACACGGCGGGCAAAAATGAGCGGTTCTGATTCCATCCTATCATGTCCCTGCTTGGCTCGAAAAGCCCGGCGTAAACCTTTGGTCACATTAATGTCAAATAACAATGTAAGATCCGGCTTGATCCCGTTCGTGGCAAAACGATTGGCCACCGTGACGAATCTTGGAGAAAGTCCCCGGCCGCCTACTTGGTAGGCATACGTTGAATCCGCAAAGCGTTCGCATAAAACAATATATCGCTTAGTTAAAGCCGGTTGTATGAGCGCACGAACATGCTGGGCCCGGGCCGCCAGGAAAAGCAGGAGTTCAGTTTCAGCCGCCGGTGGCGTTCCCCGGTTGGCAAGCAATAGCAAACGGATTTTTTCCGCCAGTGGATGCCCTCCCGGCTCTCTGGTCTCAACTACCTTTAAACCGGATTGCTTCAGGCTTTCTGCCAAGAGTTTAAATTGGGTGCTTTTACCCGATCCATCGGGTCCTTCAAAAGTTATAAAAAAGCCGCGTTTCCTGGAATCCATGTCATCAATTAAAACCCCTGAACTAAATAATGTGGGGCGTCCTTTCATTCTTTAATACATTTCCCGCACTCCTTGCCCCCTGCTTAATAATCTCTTATGCCTTTTATAAAACACTATATGTAGAAAATCAAGTTTTGTTTAATTTTTGATATTCATCCACAAGTTAGATAGACAAATATTGCTTTCTGCCTAAAAATCAAAACAATCCTTTTACTACCCCCTCTTCCGTCAGGTCAATACTATTTCCGGCCGGTTGGGATGGCAATCCCGGCATGGTCCGCATATCTCCCAGCAGGGGATAAAGAAATCCGGCCCCCACCGAAGCACGCACATCACTTACTGGTATACGGAAATTCCGGGGCCGCCCTTTAAGTTTGGGATCATGCGAAAGGGATAGATGCGTTTTAGCCATACATATCGGAAGCCGGTCAAAACCCATATCCGTATATAAGTTTATTTTTTTTTCCGCCATGAGCAAGTAATCCACCCCACTGGCCCCATAAATTTTGGTGGCAATAGTTTCTATCTTATCCTTGATTGAAGTCTCCAGGGAATAGAGAAATTTAAAGTCCGAGGTTTGATTAGCCGCCGCTACTATGGCTTCAGCCAGTTCCCTGCCACCCTCTCCTCCACGGGCATGGACTTCCGAACATACCGCAGCCTGAGCGCCGAATCGCATAGCTTGTCCGCATACCAGTTCTATTTCGTGTTCCGTATCAGTGCTAAACCGGTTAATCGCCACGACCACTGGTACACCATGCAGCCGCACCGTCTGAATATGCTGCTCCAGGTTTTCGCAACCTCGAATCAGAGCCTCCTCATTTGGAGCCGTTGCCACCTTCGGATCCAAAGGCTTGCCCGGACGGACTTCGAAAGCATCCCCATGCATCTTCAAGGCCCGTATCGTACAGGTCAGAATAACCGCGTCCGGCTTTAATCCTGAATAGCGGCATTTAATATTCATGAATTTTTCACATCCGCAATCCGCGCCAAAACCGCTTTCCGTCACTACATAATCCGCCAAACGCAGAGCCATCTGGTCGGCAATAATCGAAGAATTTCCATGAGCGATATTCGCGAAAGGCCCGGCATGTACCAAAACCGGGGTATGCTCCAATGTTTGCATAAGCGTTGGCATGATGGCGTCTTTCATTAATACGGCCAGTGCCCCGGCACATTGTAAAGCCTCGGCCGTGATTGGCTGTCCGCTGCGATTGGTGCCGATAACAATAGCTCCCAAACGCGTTCGCATATCCTTTAAATCCCCGGCCAAAGCCAGAATGGCCATTATCTCCGACGCTACGGCTATATCAAACCCGGTTTCCCGGACATAGCCGTTCTCCCGGCCGCCTAACCCGATTATTATCTGGCGCAAGGCCCGATCTGAAATATCCACCACCCGGCGCCAGGTAATTGAAAGCGGATCTATATCGAGCTTATTGCCGTGAAGAATGTGGGAATCAATATAAGCAGCCAAGAGATTATTTGCCAGGGAAACCGCATGGATATCTCCGGTTAAATGAAGATTGAAATCCTCCATTGGCACTACTTGTGAATAACCCCCTCCGGCAGCACCGCCTTTTATTCCGAATACCGGTCCCAAGGAGGGCTGACGAATACAAGTAATCACTTTTTTTCCGATCTTGGCCAGGGCTTGGGAAACTCCTATAGTAGTTACGGTCTTGCCCTCGCCCAGAGGTGTAGGCGTAATGGCGGTTACATCAATATATTTCCCTAGCGGCCGATCCTCCCTCTGCTTGATTACATCCAGATGCACCTTGGCTTTGTATTTTCCATAAAGTTCTAAATCCTCGCTGTCCAATCCCATCTCTCCAGCTATTTCGGATATTGGACGCAAGACCGCCTTTTGAGCAATTTCAAGGTCACTGGGTATTTTTGGAAGCTTTACGCTCACGACATCCTCCTTATAAAAAAACGCGCCGAAGGCCTGCGACGCGGTTAAAAAATTTTTCTCGATTTATATGCAGCCGGGCGCCCAGCTTTATAAGGCAATTCCCTTATTTTTTCTTGCTACCACTTTTCTTTTCAGCTGTTTTCTGCTTGCCGCTTTTTTCGCTTTTCAAAGCCGCCTCCGTTTTCAACCCGGGAGCAGCCACCTTGGTCGAATCATTCATAAAAACGCCCGGTGTGGCTTGGGTCGGCGCCCGCTTTCCGGTTTTGGTTTTTTGCCGGCTATTTATTTTTGCCAGTACATTTTGAATACGCCTTTTTATCCATCGGCTTTTTTCTTGTTCCAAAGCCCGTTTAAGAATGCTTTTGGCTTCGGAATCTTTTATATCCCCCAAGGCGGAAACCACGGCCCAGCGCACGCGCTCTATTTTATCCTCCATCAGTTTGCTCAAGGCCTTTATGGCCTTTTTGCCTTTTATACGGCCTAAAGCTCCCGCCGCCTCTTCCCGAACATACTCATCATTATCTCCGGCCATTTTCAAAACAATGCCGATATGCTTGGCATCCACTATTTTAGCCAGCGCATGAGCGGCCGCGGATCTGACAACCCGCTGCTTCTCCTTCAGCAAGGGAAGCAGGGTTGGTATCGCGCGCTGAGAACCCAGCCGGCCTAAAGCCAAGGCCGCCTCCCGGCGCATGGAACTCTGCTCATCCCTTAGCGCCCGGATCAAAACATCTTCCGCCCGGGTATCACCAATATTTCCCAGAGCCATAATAGCGGAACGCTTGGGATAAAGTTTTTCTCCGCCGGCTAACTGTATTAAATCCGTGACGGCGGCCCGGGCTTTTATCCTTCCCAGGGCCATAGCGGCATCGCCCTGCAGCATGGGGACATTGGAATGGAGTGCGCGCCGGATTTGATTTACTACTTTCTCGCCTTCAAACTTGGTCAACACCCAAATAACCCGGCGCTGGACTAAAACCTCCTTATCGTCCAGCGCTTTATATAAGTCCGGTAAAACGCTTCTATCCTGAAATAAACCCATAGCTATTACCGCTTGCTCCCGAACCTTGGTTGAAGGGTCCTTAAGAAAACCCTTGATTGTTGATATTTTCTCTTTCCCCCCCAATTTAACTGCGGTAAAAACCGCTGCCGCCCGAACCTGCTCGCTTTTATCTTTTAGCAGGAGCTCCACCTGGTCCAACTGCGATTTGTCGCCCCAAGCCCGCATAGATATCAAAGCACTGGCGCGTACTTTCTCGTCCTCATCTTGCAAGGCTTTAAGCAGCTTTGGCACTACGGATTTATCTCCTACGCCACCTAGCGACATAACCGCCCGCCGCCGCTCAGCCGGATCATTGGAATCCAGCATGCGTGAATATTTACTGATCATGGATTTTCTTTTGTGTTTCCAGGAACGAGGCGATTGTAGTTGCAGGGCTGCAATGATTGCTCCGGCTGCCACCGCCAATACTATCATGGTTATCCAGATGATCTTGGTTTTCTGCGTCGCCATCCCCATCCTCCTTAATTAACCCTCTGCATATATTTTATGTGGGAAAAATTATAGCATATCAATAAAACCTGCGCATTAAAAAACACAAGTCTCATGTAATATCCAGTACCTGCCTGAACCGCCACAATCGTTCTCTACAAAAAAATCGAATCGAAACCGCCTATCCCGTCAGATAGTTTAACCCCCGGGATAAATTTCATCCCAACTCAAATACTGCTCCACCAGCATAGCAGCATGTTCAATCTTGTCCTGTTCCAGCGGACGAATTTTAACCATCAGATCATGTATCCTGGCAGCTACAGTATAGGTGTCCGGGTGACAAGTGATTACCGGTATCTGGGTACGATGGATTAAATCCAGAATAACCGGATGTGGCATGGTCTCTCCGGTCAGGACAATGCCGGCTACCATATTAGGGTGGCTTTCTCCCTTGTAGAGCGCCATCCTGATAGCCGCGACAATAATATCTTCACTGTCTACCGGGGTAATAATCAAAGAACCGGTTTTAAAATAATTCAGGGCTTGATGAACGCTCATGGCGCCCACCAGGTTGTGTCTTACCACCACCTCCAAGGCATTCTCCGGTAAGTTTTGGCTGATTAGTTTTCCTTCAATTTCTTCCAGAACTTCCTTTAGGGTTGGCGCAGAGAGCACATCATCGTAGGGCAGCACACCCAGGACTTTAATGCCTCTCTGTTTAAATCCCTTAACTACCATTTCCTTTATCTGATCATATTTCTCCATCTTTACTTTATTAATTACCACCCCGGCCAATTCCACTCCTTCTTTACGTAAAAGCTCACTGCTTAAGGCCACTTCATCAATCGGACGTCCTACCCCGCCGGGTGCCACTATTACCATCGGAGCCTTTAATAATTTAGCGACTCTGGCATTGGAAAGCCCAAAAACCGAACCCACACCCGCATGTCCGGTACCCTCTATTACCACAAAATCCCGATCCTGGCTGACGTTCTTATATGCTTCCTGAATTTTTTCTTCCAGTTCTTTCCCACGGCCATGCTTAATATATTGGGCTGTAAATCCCCTTCCCACTCTTACCGGATTCATATCCTGCAAGTCAGCTCCGGTGTTGAAAACCATTTCCATAAGCAATGCATCTTCATCGACTGCTCCTTGCTTGCTCTCAACCGTCCTCTGTCCCACTGGTTTAATATACCCAATGTTTTTACGGCTACGATGCAAATTTCCCAAAATCCCCAGGGAGAGCATGGTCTTTCCCACGTTCTGATGTGTAGCCGCAATAAAAACCTTGGGCGTACTCATAGAAACTCCTTCTTCATGTCTTTGCCAGGGTTATCCCCCGGCTGGCCTGGTACTTGCCGCCCTTATCCGCATAGGAAATTTCCGGCAGTAATTCACTCTGTAAAAAAATCACCTGGGCAATACCCTCTTGGGCGTAAATTTTCACCGGAACCGGTGTAGTATTCACAATCTGCATAGTTACATGCCCTTCCCATTCCGGCTCCAGTGGCGTAACATTCACCAGAATCCCACACCGCGCATAAGTGGATTTCCCTGTGCAAATGGTAATAATATTACGGGGAATCCGAAAGTATTCTAATGAGCATCCCAAGCAAAAAGTATGTGGTGGAAGCTCCAGTACCGGGCCCTTATAATTTTGGAAATCATCCGGCCGAGCCAGCTTCGGATCCACGGTTTTTTCCGTAGGCTGATATATTTTAAACTCATCAGTAAGCCGCATATCATATCCATAGGATGATATTCCATAGGAGACTACACCTCCTGACACTGGCTCAGCATATGGTTCAATCATGCCTTGGTCTTGTGCTAATTTGCGAATAATGTGATCCGGTAATACCATTGTCTTCCTCCTGATTATTTAAACTCTTACCAATTACAAAGACTTATGCACCTTTACCACCCTATGGGTGTAGGGGCCGGCTTCCATGCCGGCCCTTGGGTTTTGCACACATCACACTGGCGGCATGGAAGTCCATCCCTGCCGAATTTATCACGGCAAACAGCTAATATCTCTTATTTTTCCGCCTTCCTCATCAACCACTCCATAATTAAACGCACCCCGGAACCAGTAGCCCCCTTGGAATATATCGCCCCAGCCTCACCCCAAGCTGTGCCCGCAATATCCAAATGAACCCAGGGCACTGAATTGATAAACTTCTCCAGAAAGGCCGAGGCCGTGATCGTTCCGGCACCTGATTTACTGCTGATATTGGCTACATCCGCAACCTCGCTTTTTATCAGGTCCCGGTATTCATCCCATAACGGCAACCGCCATACCCGTTCTCCTGAATCCCGGGCTGCGATCTTGATTTCATCTGACAATTTATCATTATTGGAGACTAATCCAATTGCAATATGCCCTAAAGCTACAATAACCGCTCCGGTTAGAGTAGCCAGGTCAATAATACAATCCGGCTTAAAACGCTGGATATAAGTCAGGGCATCTGCCAGAACCAGTCTTCCCTCCGCATCAGTATTGAGCACTTCTATGGTCTGGCCTGATAAACTGGTTAGAATATCTCCTGGCCGATAGGCTGTGGCAGAAGGAAGATTCTCTGCTGCCGGAATAATCCCGACCAGGTTTAACGGCAATTTGAGCTCTGCCGCTGACTGGATTATGCCCAATACTGCTGCGGCACCGCACATATCATAACGCATCTCGTCCATTTTGGCCGAAGGCTTGATGGATATTCCGCCGGAATCAAAAGTAATGCCTTTACCCACCAGTCCAACTGGCGCCTGTCCGGTTTTTCCGCCCTTATAAACACACTCTATTAATACCGGTGGATTGATACTGCCTGAACCGACTCCCAAGAGCGCGCCAAAACCTTGCTTACTTAATTCCGGCTTTTGTTTAACGCGGACTGTAATTTTTGGGTATTTCCGCCCCAAACTGATCGCTTCCTTGGCTAAAGCCCGGGGCGCGAGCCGGTTTCCCGGATGATTTCCCAAAGTCCGGGCAAAATTGGCTCCCTCAGCAATAATTTCTCCCTGTTTGAGCTGCCTGATATTTGCAGTCTTCTCCCGCAGGGCCAGATATAACTTAAAGGGCGGTATTTTTTCTTCTGCTTTGTGAGCCGACTTGTATTCGCAATATTGATATATGGCCAATGTTCCGGCCAGGGCGGCTGCTTGTGCCGCATTCCCAATTTTCACGCTTCCGAGGGCAAATGAATCCACAGCTACTGTCAAGTTCCACTGTTTAATTTCCCGGCATTTCTTTATGGCCCGGCCTATTGTTTTGCGGACTTTTTCAATATTCAGATCATGGCTTTTCCCCAGGCCGCAAAGAATCAAGCGGCATGGGCCTTTACCCTCTGGATAAATTATATGTAATTCGTCTTTTTTTCCTTTTAAATCTCCTAGTTGGCGCAAGCGTTTAATTTCAGCTTCCAATACAGGCGAAAGACTCCGGGCAAATCCGTCCTCCGAAATTCCTACTGCTATGTTTTCAGCTTTTGATAAATTTTTATAATCTGTTATTTTTATGGCCATTATCGTTATTTTCCTCCTTTTCTGTGGGCGGACATGGAAGTCCACCCCCTACAAAAACCTCATCATTGCATCGTAGGGGCCGGCTTCCATGCCGGCCCCACGACTTTCACACCACACTAACGGGCGGATATGATGGAAGTCCGCCCCTCATTAATTTCAGACAGTTTACGCTCATATTTAAATCGAGGCAAGATTAAATAGTTTTTTATAGCCTACTTTTCCAATGCTGTCACTATCCTGGCAACCTCTCCCATATCAAGCGTTTCCGGCCGGCGCTTGAAGTCAATGCCAGCTTGCGCAATTGCCTTCTCCCAGACCAAAAGTGTTGGCATTCCGGATACGCCCTGTAAACATTTACGCAGTGTTTTCCGGCGATGCATGAACATGCCATGAACCAAGATAAAAAAATACTCCGGATTAGAGAGTTCTATCGGTGGGGTGGACCGGCGGTCAATACAGACTATGGCCGAACTGACCCGGGGTGGAGGCTGGAACGCAGAGGCTGGAACTTTTTTTATAAAAGACGGCTTACCATAATACTGTACTGCTATAGAATAAGCGGAATAATCCCTCCCACCCGGCTGGGCGCACATGCGACGTGCTACTTCTTCCTGTACCATAATCACTATTCTTTCACAACCGTCCTGTGTGGCTAATAAATGAATAACCATTTGGGTAGCTAAATAATAAGGCAGGTTGGACACCATTTTTACTTTCTTATACCCCTTTTGGCGTAATTCTAAATTCACTGCCTGCCAATCCACTCGGCGGGCATCTTGATGGCGAATCTCCAGATTTTCACTATGCCCAAGTTTTTCATGTAGACGATTTGCCAAGCGCTCATCTATTTCCATGGCCAAAACCATACCGGCTTGTGCCAGCAGTGCCTTGGTTAAAACACCCTTACCTGGACCAACTTCTATAACAGCATCCGTCCGGCTCAATTCAGCGCTTTTAGTAATCAGACCCAGAAATGAGAGGTCAACCAGGAAATGCTGGCCCAACCGTGGTTTTGGCATAATGAATTATCCTTTTTTGCGTGAATTTACAACCATGTCAGCTGCCAGCGACAGGGCAGCTGACATGGAACCAGCTTGGGCCCGGCCTTTTCCAGCCAGATCAAATGCTGTGCCATGATCGGGTGAAGTTCGAATAATTGGAAGACCGGCAGTCACGTTAACCCCCCGATGAATCGCTGCCATTTTAAAAGGAATAAGCCCCTGGTCATGGTACATACATACTATCAGATCAAAAAGCCGCTTTTTATCATTAATAAACAAAGCATCCGGTGAATACGGCCCGGTAATTTCAAACCTTCTATTATGGGCTAAATCCTGGATTGCTGGAATAATCTCCCGAATTTCTTCCTGGCCAATAATACCAGCCTCACCGGCATGAGGATTCAGTCCTGCCACTGCAATACGCGGCTGTTTAATATTAAAGCGCTCCTGAAGCTCTTTGGCGGCAATATGTGTTATTTTAATAATTCGTTGCCGAGTAATTAATTTTGGTACCTGGGCTAAGGGCTCATGAATAGTTACCAATACAAGCCTGAACTTCCCATCCATAAACATCATGGCAAAATCTTTGGTTTTGGTTAACCGGCCAATAACCTCAGTGTGCCCGGAAAAAAACACTCCAGCAGCATGCCAAGCTTGCTTACAAATTGGTGCTGTTACTATGGCATCAGCTTTTTGATCTAATACAAATTTTGTGGCATATTCAACCGCAATATAAGATACCTTGCCAGTATAAGGGGACCACTTTCCAGGCATAATTCCGCCACGCGGTATAATTATCTCCTTATACTGGCCTCTTTCCCTAAAAAATGGGTGGGATATATTCCAAACCGACAAAATTCCCGGTTTAAAGTCAGCCTCAGCTACTTCCTTTACTGGAAAAATCCGGATTTTAGAGCGACAAATTTTAGCCGCCCGTTTCATCACCTCAGGATCACCTATTACCAGAGGCTGAATTCTCGCTGCAAGTTTTTTATCTTGCAGGGCTTTAATAATAACCTCAGGCCCTATTCCAGCTGGATCTCCCATAGAGATCACTAAGCGCGGTTTGTTGGCTTTATTTTGGATTGGCATAACAATACACACATCCCTTAGTACAGGCCATTTGATAGGATCCAATGTCCACAGATAGGGCACATCCACAATCCGGACGCTGTCCTGTATCCTTTTTAGAAGCCGCTATTTCTTTTTGAGGATGTAATTTAGTCAGCAATTCACCATCTATACACCGTTCCGGCTTTATGCCAAATGGCGTAAAGCCCGGAGTACAACAAGCCATAACTTCCATTCCGTTTTTTCGCGCCATTGCTTGAAGCTGCTCTGCTATTTCCTTTGTCTGGGAGACTTCAGGCGTGACCCAATATAACTTATACTCACGTGCCCGGCAGCGCGCCTTTTTATACCATTGACAGAGGGAGACTGTCACCTTACACAAACCGGCTGCTGATGCGGCAGCGGATATCTTCTCAAATACCTCCAGATTGCTGCGAATATCGCCACCTTCCCGCCAAAATACAATCGGATCAAAACGCCAGTTTACACGCTTAGGCTCTCCAGCCAATGCGATTAGTTGCCGGAATTGATGAACAGCTTCTTCAAAGGGTATTATGCCGGGTTCAAGCAAAGTGCCGCCCAAGCCGGTTATGCTAAAATGAAAAAAAATCTGATTATAAGCTGTTAATTGCTCACGCAATCCCCCAACATCCTCCAAGAGAGCGGAATAATCCTTGGACCATAGCACCAAGGTATGTACAAATTCCGGCTTAAGCTCGACCAGTCTTTCCCGGCCGTTAAAGGGATTACTTACCTTAACTTTCCCCACACGCAGCCAGGCAGCCAGAATTTCCGGAAAACACCGGGGTAGATCCGTGCGTCGGGAAGCGGAAATAACTTGTAGCATTTTATTCTGGAGAACCGAAGTTCTTATCCAGGGCGGACCCCGGAAGAGCAACTTCGTAAATCTTACAGGGATTTTCAATCCCCTTCAACAAAACCGGTTCTGCCATTTCTCTTAAAATTATCCTTCTTTTCAACTGCATATCGCAGTAAAAAAACAAAACCTCATCCATGAAATTGCCTTCTCTGGAAGAAAGCGATTTTATCTCAACTTCATGCTGAATCTGCTTAAATAATTCCCGGGTAATAACTATGCCGCGATTGAATAGTTTTTTATCCCAGCTATAGGCATTAAAAGGAAATGGTGCAGGAAAGTTGGTTTCAATATAATTCTTCACCAGTTCCGAGGACCCTGAAAGCCGGGCTGAC
Source organism: Candidatus Firestoneibacteriota bacterium (assembly GCA_030635415.1). Taxonomy (GTDB): domain Bacteria; phylum Oederibacteriota; class JAAXVQ01; order JAAXVQ01; family JAUVAV01; genus JAUVAV01. The sequence continues at coordinate 3,811 of DAOVYW010000010.1, read as the reverse complement.
TGGGTTAAGCAAGGCGAGATTACAATCGGTATTTTATTTTCATGATCTTCACCCACCAGGGCATAAAACAACTCCCCATTGGTCAATGCCATCCCAATATCCACCCGCGGCATGGAAAATCCCAATGCCACCTTGGATAAGATATTACGCAGAACCGGCTCTGAAATCACTTCGTCAATAGAATGCGACAACTGTGTTAAAAATTCCAGCACTTCCGGTTTTGTCCCGCCTTTCACAAGACCGGTCAGTGCTTGCTTGATCTTTTGTGGCTGCCGGGGATTCACTCCCAACGCAGTGGTGGATTGATAAATCTCTTTGGCCTTGCGTATATGCTCTTCCCGGGAAACTCCTCTCAGCTTGTTAAAACGAACGGCTATCTGATAGGCGGCGCGAATTGCGTTCACTGACCGCATATAATATGCGGCATAGCCGTCACCGGCAAAATAAATCCGCTGACCGTGACAAGACATGGCTGCGGTATTTACCGCCGTAAGATATGGCGCCAAGTAAGAGGCAGTGTCTTTGGTCAGCTTCATAGTGGTTTCCGTCGAATTGCGCAGATCAGCAAACATAAAAATTACATGATCTCTCCGCTGATCCGTCAGGGGGTAAATCTCGCCCTCCGGCTGGCATATAAAGATATTACCTTCCACAAAGCCGTTCTCAACCTCGACTTGTTGCTGGGACCAGACTGATTTATAAACCCAATGGTTTTTTGCGCTCTGCTCCTGTTTTTCCAATATCAAATCATAGCTGCGCCATAGCCGGATGCCCTGCCAATCCAGAACCTGGTTGGTATCCCGTCCATAATGGGAACGCAACAAGCGAAAATCCTCAGCCAAGGCAAGATAAAAACTTATACGCTGGAAAGTCTTGTCTATTTCCATCAGCAGTTCCCGCTTCCTGAGTGGGGCCCAAAAAGCTCTGTGGCTTCGGTTAATTATCTTCACCCCCTCCTTCAGGCGGGTGCGTATCTCATCCAATTCCAGGGAATGTTTTCCGCGCAGCAGCTTTAGAAACCGTCTTCGCAGCGAAGCTTTTATAAGTAATTCTCCCATCTGTCTTTCGTTGGAAACAAAAGATACGATCTTGCCGGCTTCCAAGGATGATCTCAGGTATTTACGCAGGCTACCACGAAGGTGTAGCCGGGCATTTTCAAAAACCAGGTTAACCCGAAGCTCTTTTTTGCGGCGGATGAATTTCAGCAAACACCGGCGTTCCTTGCGCTGTTGCCAAATCCAGTTTAGGCTGACAGGCTCAGCTAAAGAACGCTTTAGATTCTTAGCTTCCATTTTTTTACTTTTAAATACCTGTTGGCCCAGCAGGGTTATTAACTGGTTGCGCAAGTGCTGGGAAATCTGGTAAGGATTCGGTCCCAACAGGCTTTCTTCCAGCAATCCAGCGTCCGCTGCATCTATAAATGCCCAGATGAAGGGATTTAGCAGGCGACGGCACCCTTCCTCCATTTCCGAATTTCCCAATTTTTCCGCGCGCTGGCGCCGAAGTTCTTCGCTCTCCTCAACTTGTTTAAAAACCCGGACCAGGGAACGTCCTAGTGTCAGACGCGCGGTAGTGGCCAACCGGCCTAAACTCTCGATATTTTTTTCAAAATGTTCCGAAATGGTCTCTGCTGTCATAATGGACATAGCGAGCAGCATAAAATAATTAAGCCGGGAAATGCCGGAAGCGTGTTCCTGCGTTATCGCATTTAAACGCAGACTGCGGTAGGTCTCAGCTACGGCCGCCAGTTCATGGTTCACCCAGTGCTGAAAGCTTTGCATTTTTAAACGGGGAGTTTCACACCATTGGTCAAAAAAGATATCCGCCATTTCCGAGTCCGGTATGGTGAATACCAGATCGGATTTCGGCCCAGCTTCCTGCAGCATTCCAGAAAAGCGCTCTACGGCCAGTAATACCATCTTCTCCATCCCTTTATCCCCTTGCGGGGGGGGCGGAAAAGCCACTTGATGGAATTTCATTCGTCCGCCATAATTCACTTCGGAGGAATGGTGTTCAAAAACAAAGCAATCCTGACGTTCCGGCAAAATATGTCGTGCCTTCATAAGTATGGTTTTCCTCCCCGTATCCTACTGCATTTCCTGCTGCACACGCTGTATATTCGCGCGCGCTTTCTCATGCCCGGGATCAAGCTCCAGAACCTTCTTCCAGGCAGCCAGGGCATCATTCACTTTCCCTCGTTGATATGCGGCCAATCCGTCGGCATAATAGGTTTGCGTGCGGCGGCGACTTAATAATTTCTCTTCCGCCAATTCATGGCGGACCCGTGTCAACCACACACGACACTCGGCATTTCCAGGATCCACGGCCAAAGTGCTTTCCCATTCGCGAACCGCCCCGGTCAAATCACCCTGGCAATACAATGCCGCGCCTGCCTTAAACCCGCAGCGTGATCTAGAATCGCTATGGGCCTGTTTTTCTTCTTGTTTGATAGCCGCCCGTGCCCGCCGCCGGCCTTTGATCGCTGATTTATGCGAGGGGAAAACGCAAAGAATTTTCTTAAAAAAGCTTAACGAGCTGCGAAAACGACCGGCCTCTAAAGCCCGTTCGGCCCGCCGCTGTTCCCGGCTCGCCCAGTTTTTCAGCTTTCCCGCAGTTCGCGACAACCCTTTTTTTACCGCTTCCAGGTCCGGATTCCTTCTGGAAATCTCGCGCCAATGAGCATGCGCTTTAAACCATTGGCCTTTATGCTCTGCCGCTCCGGCCAGGCTCATTAAATTCTTGATTTTTTGCTCTTGCTGCCGCACAGCTAAAGCCCGGTGGGTCAGTTCCAGATATTTTTTTAATTGCGGCTGATCCGGATTAAGTTTGGCCGCTTCGGAAAAACCAGCTTCAGCGCCGGACAGGTTCTTTTTTCGAAAAGCACGCATGCCCTGATGATACAAATCCCTGGTCAGATTATCAAAAACACAGTTCGGGTCTCCCACATAGGCTTCATCCGCCAGACGTTCCAGGCCTGCCCGGGCCGGCTTATTAGACGGGTCCCTGGCCAGGATAAACTGCCATATACTCTTCGCCTCTTTCAACTGGTTTTGGCCATAAAGCTCTTCGGCCTTCTCCAGTTCAGCTCCTGTTCTTTGGGCAAGATCTGCAGAAGCCTTTACCTTCTTCGGCAAGGCTTTGTCCGATCCATGCCTATCAGCCGGGCATGACCCGGCTATTCTTTGATGACAGCCGGAGAGCACCGCCACTACAACAAGACATATTATCGGAATAAGGCTTTTCACGCCATGCTCACCATCCCTTACCATTTATCTGCTCCAGTTGATCTCCTTTTTGACAGGACATGATCTCACAGGTACCTGCCGGTAATTCCAGCACACCACGGCAGTGCAATTTACAGGGACCTATTCTCCATGGCAACAAGGTATATATCTCCTGTACTGATCCGTCATTAGTAATATAAACCGCATCAATAGCAAATCGCAATCCCAAAGAATGCACCCCTCGGCAGGGGGTTAAATAAAGCCCTTGTCCCGGCCGGGGATCGGTATGCTTGACCCAGCCCGTCAGCCGCCCTAAAAAGCTCCGGGCCTCCCTTACCTCCGGTGCCAGGATATTCCTGCGCGTTGCATTTACAATTTGCATGTGGCTGATTCTAGCAAATTTTTCCCCTCTCTTCAATGTTATGATGCACAAGTTTCCTTCAATTTTATGTTTATTTTTCATTACTGTCCAAATTATTCCGGATCCGGGATCAAGTCCGGGATGACAGGCCGGCATTAAAAATAGTTGTCATTCCGCAAATAAACATCAATCTGGTTAAACACTTTTTCGCGAATCTCGGGTATTT
>DAOVYW010000201.1 GCA_030635415.1 Candidatus Firestoneibacteriota bacterium | reverse complement strand
TGGTGGATTCGGTTGGGGATGACCGGGAGAATAAACCGGGTTTCTTGGCCGGAAGAGTTATTTCCCTAATTTGGTCCATTAATTCACTCGATACGCTTTGCAGTTCAATATAACTGGCGCCGGAAAGTACGATATCAATCGCCGCTCCGGTGGACGGCCCGCCTTTAACCAGGTCGATTTTAAGCTCCTGGATGCCCGCGGGTTTTCCAATCCATTCACGCAGTTGGGATACAATTTTATTGGCATCCCGGGTTTGGCGCTCATCCTCAATATGCAGCACTACCCGGATCTGAGCCATATTGGGAGCGAATTTGGGCGGGCCATGCCGGTTGTCCTGCATGCCAACGTAGGAATTAACCGCTTCCAGGTCCTGGTCGGATAATTGCATGATCTTTTTTTCGATTTTTTTAACAACGGTCTCGGTATCGTCCACGGAATAATCCTTAATGGTTTTTAGATTTACCGTGATCTCGGATATTTGGGCCTCGGAAAAGACCAGGCCGTTTCTCCACTCCAGCGCCGCGCTCGCAACCAAAAGGACCAGGATCATGAGAGCGAAAATCAGTTTGCGGTGCAGAACCCAATTAAGCGCTTGCCCGTATTTATTGCGTAAAAGGGAGAACCAGTGTTCCTGCACCCCCGCGGAGATTAGATGCTTCTTGGGTTTTACGAAGTCAGCCAGGTGCGAGGGCAGAATAAAAAAGCATTCAATCAGGGAGGCCAGCAGGGCGATGATAACTACCTTGGGAATGCTGGATAAAAACTCTCCCATCATGCCGCCCACCATTAGTAGGGGCAGAAAGGCGGCAATGGTTGTGGTTACCGAGGCGATTACCGGCATAATCATTTCACTGGCGCCGGCAATCGCGGCGTCAAAAGGTTTGGCGCCGTGTTCCAAATGACGGTATACATTCTCTCCCACCACAATGGCGTCATCCACCATCATGCCCAGGACCATGATAAAGCCGAAAATAGATATCATATTGAAAGAGAGACCCACGGATTTGGTGATGAAAAAGGCCATGGTGAACGCCACGGGCAGGCCGATGGCGGTTGCCAGGGCGACCGAGGGCCGGAGGAGCAATAGCAGCATGAACACGACCAGGAGAGCGCCGAAAGCGCCGTTGGAATAAAGGACCTTAAGCCGGTTGTTTAAATAAACCGAGGTATCGTCCGAGAAAGCGATTTGAATGTCCGGCGGGAAGTCTTTTTTAAGTTCGGCTGTGATCCGGCGTACTTCCCGGGTAATTTTTATACTATCATAGCCGCGCTGCTTCATGACCTGCAGCATAATGGCCCGCTTCCCTTGGGAGCGCATGTAAAGCTCCTCGTCCTTGAAACCGTCGCTGACCAGCGCCACATCCCTGACCTGGACCTGGTTGCCGGCCTCATTGGAGCGGATAATAACATTTTCTACGTCCTGAGCATTGTCCATGGGAGAAAGAAAGCGTAAGGAATATTCTTTTTTGCCGAAGACCTTGTTCCCGGCCGGCATGGAAATATCCCGGTCCTGGAGCACGCTAATAAAATTAAAAAGCGTTAAACCGTATTTTTCCAGCCGGTTCTTGTCCACGTCGATCCAGATGGCTCTGTCATAATATCCCCATTTTTCTCCCTGGCCCACGCCCTCGATACGGGATATTTTTTCTTCCAGGATTTTGGCGGCATTCCGCAGATGCGCGTAATTTTCTCCTCCGGAAAGCGAGACATTAATCAAAGGAAAAATATCCGAGGAGATCTCAAAAATCTCGGGATCCTCGGCCTCCTGGGGCAGATCCCGGACTTTTTCCACCTCAGCCTTGATATCATCCAGTACCTTATCACTATCCTCGGCGCCGGGCTCAAGTTCCACGCCGATCATAGAAAGCCCCCCACTGGACCAGGAGGTGATCTCCTTGATGTCCTTGATATCCTCAATGGCGTTTTCTATGGGAATGGTGATGAGTTTCTCGATTTCCTCGGGACCGGCCTGGCTGTAGACCGTATAGATGACGATGTAGCCCAATTTGATTTGCGGGAAAACCTCTTTGGCGCTGTTATAAAAAGTCAGGCCGCCGGCCACCATGACAAATACTGCCAACAGATTGACAAAAATGCTTTTCTGCGCGAAATAACGTATCAAACCCATGGTGTCACTCCTTTGCCAAGTTAATATAATATTGGTCGTATTGGCCGGTGATGTTATACCAGGTAGTTACAGCTTTGGCGTATTCGAAAAAGGCCTGGCTTTCCTTAAACTGAGCGCCATGATAATCTCCCTGCGCCATTAAGAGTTCCCGGGTCGAAATTCTTCCCTGAGCAAAATGCTTATTCTGGATTTTGAGATACTGCGCCAGGAGATCCCGGCTGGATTTTTTCAATTCGTAATTCCGCTGGGCGGATAATAAGCTTCGATGAGCATGACGAATCCGGATTGTGGTGGTTTTTTCCAGAAAAGCCAGCTGTTCTTCAGACTTGGCCAGCTCCTCGTTTTTTATAGTGATATCTCCCGAGGTGTTGCGGTCGGGGAGATACATGGTGAAATTCAGACCTACGGCAAAAGCAGGGTAGTCATTCGAAAACAGCTTCTCATGACTTGTGCTGAAAGATTTGTCCAGGCCACTGAGGCCATAATTGCCAAACAAGTTTAACGCCGGCCAGGCGGCGTTGTCCGCGATCCGTTTACTTAATTCAGAGATTTTCCGGCCCAAGTGAGAGCTGATTACGGCCGGCTGGTTTTTAATCAGCCGATCTTCCAGTTCCGGGGACAATTCGCGCGGGAATTTAATTTCCGGCAGGCTTTTTTCCATAACTATAGACAAGGTCTCCCATTGTGCGGCAGGAAAACCGGCCAACTGGAAAAAGTTTTCTTGAGCCGCTTTTACCTGGTTTTTTGCGGGCGCGATTTCCGCCTGGGCATTTAAAAGCGAGGCCTTGGTCTGAAGCACATCCTTTTCTTCCCGCATGCCGATCTGCCTGAGTTTGAGAGTTTGGCGGTAAAAAGCTTCCGAGTCTTTCAAGTTTTCTTTCTGAATGTCTAAAACCGTCTCAGCCAGGTTTACGGAAAAGTAAGCGTCCTTTAATCCCGCGACCTGTTCGAGAACAGTGTTTTTTAATTGTTCGCGGGATAACTGGATCGTGTGCTCCCCGATCTGAATAGCAACTTGATCCGGCCGGCCCAGCAAATCTTTTAGCAGGGGCTGGGAAAAGCCCAGGGACCAGGCCGGTTGATAAGCGGGATTGACACCGGCAGCGAACATAGAGAGGTCTATTCCCGGCAAGCCCAGATCAGCCCCGCTTTCCGGATAGAGGAGATTAGTCCGGGAAGAATTATAATCCAGGCTTAAGCGCCCGCCGGTAAATATTTTTTCGGATAAAGAAAATTTGTACGAAAGAACCTCGGTTTCCTCGGGAGAGAAAGCGGAGTTGGCCTCGGTACGGGATTCCGCGTAAGTGAGATTTCCGTCAAGCTTGAGATCGAACATGGCATAGGTTTTTTTCACCAGGGCTTGCGATTTTTTAAGGTCTGATACGGCCTGTTTAATGCTGGAATTGCTTTTGAGAGTGTGGCTCAAAGCGGTCTCCAAGGTAATTGTGTCAGCCTGGGAAAGAGTAGCACAAAAACACAAACCCAGGATAGCCGGCATAGTGATGGAAATCAGTTTCCAAAGGGGTGCCGAAAAAAGCATATTTTTCTTTTGCGCGATTTCGATCATACCTATTCTCCCGCCTTCCGTTAAAGTCCGAGGCATTTGTTGGCATTATGAACATTATTTTACAGGGGTAATTTACAAATTGTTCCTATAATTCAACAACTGATTTTATAACAAATAAAGAATGTTTAGTCGAGAAAAAATACGGGTGTTGCAGCAAAGCGAGAATGCCCTATTACAGCAAAATAGAAATGCCCTAATGAACAGCCATATTTTAAATACCCCTCTCTTTGAGACTGTGTCATAATACATGAGCATTTCGTCTGTTTTAGCCATTGTTCGTCACTGACTCTGTTCTTGAAAGACTATGTAAGAGAAATGGGTGGGAGATTTTAAAAAAACAATCTATAAGTTCGTAGGATGTTATGACACACCCTCTGAAAAAGGGGGGATTTAACTAAAAAATCGGCCTAAACCGCCCCGTTTTTAATCATTGACACCCT
>DAOVYW010000194.1 GCA_030635415.1 Candidatus Firestoneibacteriota bacterium | reverse complement strand
TTGTATGATTTGATGATTGAGAAACGGGACCACCAGCGGGCTAGTTGCGAAATCGCTCAATCCGAAATCTCCGGCTGCCTGAATAATGAGAGCTGGACTGATATTCATCACATTATTTTAACCAGTTACTGGATTAAGGATATGAATCTTAAGTTGGATTTGGTACGGCGTTTGGACCACGTAATGCTCAGCTTGAAGTGCGAGATTGAAGATAACCGGCGACGGAAGCAGCTGGCAGCGGGAATTGAAAAGCTGTTGGACCAGTTTGGGTCTTCCCCGGAGTCGCATGACCAGGAAAGGGAACGTCTCTTTGGCGCCATGCTGTTGGAGCCGGGCGTAGTTCGGTGTGCGCGTCATTCATTTTTAGCCGGTGATTTCAGGAAAGTATTAACCGTCGCTTCCGAATTGTTTGTGGCGCGGTTGCAAAAGTTATTGAACGCTAAGCTAGGAAACACGAAGAAGATCAAAGTACTCTTATCCCAAGTTCCTCCCAGAATTCTATTTCCTGATCTTTCCGGCAAAAAACTTCAAAGAGAATTGGAAGGCTTAAGCGGCCTTATTACGGGATGTATGACATTACTGGATCCTATTATTAAGGGGAGGGAACCGGTGCCCAGTGATCCCGCGCTGGTATTGAAATTTCTGGCATTAATCAGCATGATTATTGAGAGACTGGAAGGGGGTATAACGAATCCGTCTGGATTGGTTGCTTCCAAGCTCAGGGAGAAGAAAAAAACTTCCAAGGACTCACAGATAAAAACCGTGTCTTCTAAGAAAGTTAAAACCGGGCGGAGGCCTGTCATGGCGGCCGGGAAAGTTAAGATCCGGCTGGGAGGAATGAAAAAGGCACTAAAAAAACCGGTTGGAAAATCAAAAACAGTTAAGAAAAAGGCAAAATAATAGGAGTCTGTCGGACAAGGGGGCGAATGAATAAAGCCCGACAGGCTCCTAGCTGTTCGCAAATAATATGTTAAAAAAAATTAGTCGAGGTAACTAAACGTGTTTCAGGGGCAGATTCAATTTATGCGCCGGGACTGGGCTTTAATGTTTTGGGCCGCCTTTTCCCAGGCATTCATGGCTTGGTTTATGGCTGCCGGGGGCATGGTATATGCGCCCATTCCCATGTTTACAGCAGCTGTAGTGGCAGGATTTTTGTTTAAAAGTCGGCCCCAACAGGCCGCCGTGGCCGGTTTTCTGGCAGGATTGGCCGGTGGAGCGTTGGCAGAGTGGGCTTTCCATGTGGTTCGTATTCAAAAGGAGTTTATGAACTGGTCGCAATTAAGCGGGAGCGAGCAGTTTTGGTTATCCATAGCGGAAATGTTATTATATGCGGCTTTTTTAAGCTTTTTCGCGGCTTTTGTAAGCTGGGGAACACACCGGGAAAAACGAATCGAGAAGAAGGAGACGGATCCTGAGAGGGGTTTCAATCCTTCGGAATCCCTTCCGGATGAGATTCCGAAGGTGGAATTACCTTTATTTAAAGATGAATCAGAAAAATGAATTCTCCCCGCAGCAAGCTGCGGAGTATCTAACCTGATTTATTATTTGTGAAATCCCCCTGCACCCCCCTTCCATGCCCACATTCGACATTACACATTTGGGCGGACATGGAAGTCCGCCCCTACAAAACATCACTATTTCATTTAGGGGCCAGCTTCCATGCCGGCCCACGGTTTTGCAGCAGAATCATTAAGTAATACTAAATATTTAATCCCGTTTAACCGAAAATTATAGAAGGGAAAATGATATTTAAGGCCGCGAGGTCAATGAAGTATTAAAATTATGGGAAACTAAATTGCGAACGTTAAGATTCGTCACCTTGATTTTAGGAGTTTTATTAAGCCTGATTGCCGGGCAGATCGACATTGCCGGTGCCAAGTCCGGAGAGTCCTGGCCTGATGCTATGCAAAATCTGCAGGAATTACTGCAGATAAAAATTCTCGCGAACAGAATTCGTGTTAGTGGAGAAAAGATATACGTTTCTATTATGGTGCGCCAGTTCTATACTTTACGCAATTACTATCCTGCCTGGAGTGATGAAAACGGTCCTGGGGCCCAGGCGCATCACCTTATCCAGGCTATTCAAACTGCTGACATGGAAGGTCTGGTGCCGGAAAATTACCATTTAATGAAGATTTTAAATCTCTGGTTCAAAATTCGTCTGAACATTAAAAGCGGAAACCATAAAGTCAATCTTATCAAGCTGGCGGAGTTGGATATACTGTTGACCGATGCCTTCTTTTCATATGCCAGGCATCTTACCTATGGAGGTGTTAATCCGGAAAAATTCTATACTATTTTATATGAGACTTATCATGAGCATGATTTTCCAGAACTGCTAAGCAAGGCCATTAAGACCAATACGGTTACACAAACCTTGCAAGATTTCCTCCCCCCGCATGCCGGATATTACCGCTTGCGGAAGGCCTTGCAGCACTATCGCGATATGGCGGACCAGGTAGAATGGACGGAAATACCGGATGTGACCGGGCTCCAAAAAGGATGCCGGGATGAGGAAGCCGTTAGAGCGTTAAGGGGAAAACTTAGAATTTTGAAAGATCTTGCGCCTAAACCGGCCCTTGATGAGGCTTTGTTTGACGAAGAAGTAAAACAAGCACTGGCAAGATTCCAAAAACGCCATGGTCTGCCGGATGGTGGGGGGGTGGATAAAGCAACGCTGAAGGTTTTGAATAGGCCGCTGGATAGGTATATCCGAACCATGGAAGTAAATCTGGAGCGCTGGCGCTGGCTGCCCCGGGAACTGGGATCAAAATACATTATGGTGAATATTCCGGCTTTTGAATTAAAAGTAGTGGAAAAGCGCCGGGAAATTCTGCCTATGCGTGTGATTGTCGGCAAGCAGAACATGCGTACCCCGATATTCAGCAATAAAATTAGATATTTGATATTGAATCCGTATTGGGAACTTCCGCCCAATCTGGTTATCAAGCAGAAACTACAGTCCATACGCTACAAATCCAATTATTTTTCAAAACATCATATTAAGGTTTTCAAAGGTTGGGGCAAGAAGTCGCGTGTTATTAATCCCAAAACTATTAATTGGAAGAAAGTCAGAATCAGGGATTTTTATGAGGTATACCGATTGCAGCAGGCTCCCGGACCTTTCAATCCACTGGGACGTATTAAATTCATGTTTCCCAACGCTTATAATGTTTATCTTCATGATACTCCCAAAAAACTTTTATTTAAAAAAGATATACGTACTTTTAGTTCCGGTTGTATCCGGATCGAGAAGCCGGTGGCATTGGCGACCTATATTTTGCGAGGGAATTTTTGGAGCAAGGAATGCATTCAGGCCACGATCAAAGGCCATATAGAAGAAAAAATTTGGTTGCCAAAACCGGTTCATATTCATATACTTTACCTAACCGCCTGGGTGGACAAGCATAATATTGTGCATTTCCGTCATGATATCTACGGCCGGGATAAGAAGCTGGATAAGGCTTTGGGTGAATAACGGAGTTAAGGTAAGCAGCCGGTAGAGGTAATATATTTTTGAATAAAACAGTGTATAGTTGCAAGGTGTGTTTAACAGCTGGGTTAATGGCAGGGATTCTTTTTTTGCAACCGCAGGTGAGCGTCAAGGCCTCTGAGATATCCTTTTCCAAGAATAACTTCAGTGTGAAATGCAAAGGACTGGTATTGGCACACCAGGTTCACGGGGTATTTGTGCTTCCCGGACAGAAGCTTACTTTAGATTTAACCAGGCAACACCTTAAGCATAACAACAGCTACCGGCTGCACACACAGAGCGGGAAGCTTAAGCGTCTTTCAAATGTTAGTTGGTCCTGGGAAGCGCCTCTGGAAAACGGAGTCTTTCCACTTGAAATTTACTGCCGGACGCTGAAAGAAACAATTAGCTTGAATTTTATTGTGATGGTTCCATATGAAAAAATGCAGGGTTGCTCGATAAATGGTTATTTTATAGGTGATTATCCCCGGGGACGGAAGAAGACCTCGAACTATATTCCTCCCGAAGGTTTTATTGAGGTAACGGAAGATAATAAAGATACCCGGGTCAGCCCGCATTTTACTTTGGGGCAGTTTTTATGCAAACAAGCCGGAGGTTACCCCAAGTATGTGGTGCTGGATGAGCGGTTGTTAATAAAACTTGAGATCCTGCTGGAAAAAGTAAATTCCCACGGATATGTCTGCAATACATTCGGTATTTTGAGCGGCTACCGAACCCCCCATTACAACCGGGCGATCAGAAACGTGCGATATAGTTCCCATGTCTGGGGCCGCGCTGCCGATATTTTTATTGATGCGGATCATGACGGGCTGATGGACGATCTTAAACAGGACGGGAAAAATGATAACCGCGAAGGCGGATTCCTTCACGGCAGCATTTATCATATGGATAATTGCCGGGACAGCGGG
>DAOVYW010000049.1 GCA_030635415.1 Candidatus Firestoneibacteriota bacterium | reverse complement strand
TTCAAGGAAATTCCGGGTGAGGAAGAAGAGGTCATGGCCCGGGCCCCGGTCACGGCCGCGCCGAACACCATATTAATGGCCGCGAGCTCGGACTCGGCCTGGAGAAAAACCCCGCCGACCTCGGGCATGCGGCGGGACATGTAAGCCGGCACCTCGTTCTGGGGCGTTATGGGATAGCCGAAATAATAACGACACCCGGCTAGCAGGGCGGCTTCGGCCAGGGCTTCGTTGCCTTTCATAAAAACCGGCCGGTTCATTCCTGCTCCTCCTGAAAAATTTCTATGGCGATATCCGGACAGACTTGCGCGCATGCCATGCAGCCGGTACATTTTTTTTCATCCACGCAGGCGGCAACTCTGAATCCCAGCCGGTTTTTTCGCTCGGAAATAACCATGATTTTTTTCGGGCAGACGCCCAGGCAAAGCCCGCAGGATTTGCACAAGGCTTCATCTATCTTGATTTTAAAGGACATTTTTTAGGTGCTCCATAGAGTAAATTAAACATGTTAGTCATTACTGTCCACATTAATCCGGATCCGGGACGGGCAGGACAGGCCGGAATCCAGGGCTAAGATATGCCACTAAATGTATGTATGTAGGAACGTTTAATTAAACGCGCCTACAACTAAGGCTCATATGTCAAAATAAAATTGGATAATTTTAGCACAGGCGAACCTAAGAATCAAGCACCGGGCAGATTAATTCCCTGGCATGCTGCCGGGCCGTCTCAGTGATCCGGTCTCCGGCCAGCAGGTGGGCCAATTCCTCAACCCGTCTCTCGTTGTCTAAATGTTCAACCGTGGTTGAAGTACGGCCATGTTCCACGCCTTTACTAACCTGGAAGTGGGCATGGGCAAAACGGGCAATCTGTGCCAGATGGGTAATGACTATTACCTGACGTTCTTTGGCCAGAGCAGCCAGTTTGCGCCCTACCGCCTCTGCCGTAGCTCCTCCTATGCCGGCGTCTATCTCATCAAATATCATGACCGGCACTTCAGCGGCTGAGGCTGCGACCGCCTTGATAGCAAGCATAATGCGGGAGAGCTCTCCGCCAGAGGCGGTTCTAGAAACCGGTTTGAGCTCCTCGCCGGGATTGGGAGCTATAAGAAATTCCACCTCATCCGCGCCCCGGGGTCCGCAGCGGAAGTTTTTACCTGCCCAGCCAATCCACCCGGCGGGATCTTCCCGGGGTAAAACCTTGACTTTAAAAACCGCTTGCAAAAATCCCAACTCTTTTAATTCTGCCTCCAGGCACCCGGCCAGTTTCTCGCCCGCCTCTCTTCTCTCATTAGAAAGACGCTCCGCCAACTCGGAAAGCTCGGCCGCCAAACGCCCTTCTTCTTGGGCCAGGCGTCCCACTTCCTCGTCCTGGTTGCCGAGCTTCTCCCTTTCCACGACAGCCTGGTCACGGAAAGACAGGATAGCGCCCGCGTTCTCCCCATACTTGCGCTGAAGCGTATGCAGGACATCCAAGCGCTCTTCAACCAGCACCAGCCGCTCAGGATCCGCTTCAAAGGTCTGGGTAAAATCAGAGAGACGCTCAGTTACCTCGGACACCTGGGCTTCGGCTGATCTGATATCATCAGCCAGCATGCCCATGTTGGAATCAAAGGCCGAGAGTCCGGCCAAAGACTCGGCCGCCTCTGCCAGACCGTCGCGCACTGCTGTATTCTCCCGGCGGTAAAGAATTTCCAGCACCCCCTGTACTGTGCCCAGCAGACGTTCGGCATGCGTTAGGCGGGATTTTTCTTCAGACAGGGATTCAAATTCTCCCGGTTGCAGGCCGGCCTCCTCTATTTCATTGACCTGGAAATTCAAGAGATCCAGGCGCCGGGCCCGCTCCGCTTCATCCAGGGCCAGACGCTTCCGGGCTTCCCGGCTGGATCGCAATTGAACATAGATTTTATTTACCTGAGAACGAAGTTCATTTAACCCGCCCCAGGCATCAATCAGGTCCTGCTGACGGTCACGGTGCAAGAGGGATTGATGTTCGTGCTGACCATGAAGATCGACCAGCTCGTCACCTATCTCGCGGAGTATATTTAAAGTAGCCAATCCACCGTTGACATAGCATTTTCCCCGGCCCTGGCGCGAGATCTCACGCTTCAAAAGCAAGGTTTGATCCTCACTGGACGACAAGCCGTGTGATTCCAGCAGCGGTCCGATCCGGGAAAGCTTGGCCACGTCAAAAAGCGCTTCTACGGTGGCAATCTCGCATCCCGTCCGGATGCTGTCTATCGAGGCCCGCTCACCCAATAACAGGGAAAGAGCGCCCAGGAGAATGGATTTCCCGGCTCCGGTCTCCCCGGTTAAAACCACCAGCCCGTTTCCAGGTTCCAGCCGGAGTTCGGAGATTAAAGAAACATTTCGAATATTAAGTTCCAGTATCATTATGCCTCTTCGCCAGGAGAAAATATTCAATGTTGCCATCAGCTCCGGACAAGCAGCTGCGCCGCACACCGAGCCGGGTTAGACCAAAAGTTTCCAAATGTTCGAGCACGTGATGAACCGCTCTTTTTCGGGCCGCTTCGTTTCTCACGATTCCGCCTTTGCCAATATCCGCCGGGCCAACTTCGAACTGGGGCTTGATCAAGGCCAGCAGCCGGCCGCTCCGCGGTTTAAGCAAGGGGGCTATGACCGGCAAAATTCTGATTATCGAAATAAAGGAAACATCAATCACGGCCAGATCAAAAAGTCCGCCGACCTCTTCCAGTGTGAGATAACGGGCATTTAGGCTTTCCATGACCCTTACTCGAGGATTCCGGCGTAAGCGAAAATGCAATTGGCCCTTGCCCACATCCACGCAACAAACATTTCCCGCTCCCTGCTGGAGCATACAATCCGTAAATCCTCCGGTGGAAGACCCTATATCCAGACAGGCCCATCCCTGTACATTTAGATGAAAATCATTTAGCGCCCCCTCTAATTTAAACCCACCCCGGCCCACAAAACGAGACCGGCGTGATTTTAGCGAGAGGGGAATTTCCCGATCCACCAGGTGCCCGGATTTAGTGAGTAATTTATCTTCCGTGTAAATTTCCCCGGCTAAAATAGCGGCCTGAGCCTGGGTCCGGGTATAAAAAAATCCCCGTTCAATTACCAGTTGATCCAGCCGTATCTTTTTGCTTTTTTTTTGCATTCACTCACCAATCTTTTTAGTAATATATCTGCCATACGTTTTCTAGCACTCGAATATTTCATGCTGTTTTTTCAAACTCTCAAAAGCGCGGATGCGCACCCAGGGGATGTAGGGGCGTTTAATTAAACGCCCCTACAACTGCTGGTGCTGCCAAAACATAATGAATGCCGCACCTGGTAAACGATATCAATAAAATCACTATTTTCCGTTTACTTTATATCCAGCGGCTTTTAATTGCAAGAGGTCCAGCGCGCGTTGCTCAATCCCTTCCGCCGTCAACCCATACTCCTGAAACAACCGGGTTTGCGCTCCATGCTCGACAAACCGGTCAGGAAATCCCATGCTCTCCACTCTTATATGCTGCAAGCTCTCGGACTGCAAAAACTCCATAACCGCACTGCCAAAACCGCCGGCCAGGACATGATCCTCCACGGTTAGCAGCGCCCCGGTCGTCCGTGCTATATGCGCCAGAGTTTTAGTATCCAGCGGTTTGATAGAGCACGGATCAATAACCGCGGCCTGGATTCCCCGGCGGGTCAGATTTTCCGAAGCTTTAAGGCTGGGGCCCAGCATATTTCCCAAACCTAAAATGGCCAGATCCTTGCCGGGCCGTATAACCCGCGCCCGGCCCAGGGGAATCCCCGCCTTATCCATATCCCAAGTTTCCTGTTTAACCATACCCCGGGGATAACGAATCACTGTGGGACCGCTCCGAGTCAGCGCGGTTTTAAGCATCAGCGCCAGTTCCTCGCTGTCACTGGGAGCAAAAATCGCCAGGTTGGGAATATGGCGCAGGTAAGCAATATCAAAAACACCGTGATGGGTCGCCCCGTCCTCTCCCACTAGCCCGCACCGGTCCAGAGCAAATACCACCGGCAGATTCTGCAGGCAGACATCATGCAGCACCTCATCATAGGCCCGCTGCAGAAAGGTGGAATACACCGCCACTACCGGCCGAAATCCTTCGGCCGCCATGCCGGCTGCCAGGGTCACGGCATGACCCTCGGCAATGCCCACATCAAAAAAACGTTCTGGCAGTTCCTCGGCAAACCGGTCCAAAGCGGTTCCGGAAGTCATGGCCGCAACAATGGTTATGATTTTTTCATCCTTCCGGGCTAAATATTCCAGGCTGCGCGCAAAAACCCGGGAGAAAGTAAGTCCGGATTGATCCGGGGATCGGCCGGTGCGGGTATTAAAAACCGGGGTGCCGTGGAAAGCAATGGGATTTTTTTCCGCGTGTTCAAATCCCTTGCCCTTCACAGTAAGTACATGCAGCAGGATGGGACCGCCAAGCTCGCGTACCCGCTGCAGAGTGGGAAGCAGTTGATCAAGATCATGGGCATTGACCGGACCGAGGTAGCGAAAGCCGAGTTCTTCAAATAAAATACCGGGCACGATTAATCCCTTGGCAATCTCTTCAAAATAATTGGCGAGTTTCAGGGCGGTCTTGCCCACAGCCGGAATGGCGGCTAATAAACTATCTACCTGCTGCTTAATGCGGTTGTACCATTGTCCGGTAATAATCCGGTTGAGATAATTTGCCAGTCCTCCGACCGGTTTGGAAATGGACATGCGATTATCATTCAAGATCACCAGCAGATCGGTCTTTTTGTGGCCGGCGTCATTCATGGCTTCCAGGGCCAAGCCGTTGGAGAGGGAGCCATCTCCAATTACTGCCACAACTTTATGCTTGGCCTGGGCCAGATCCCGGGCCCGGGCCATTCCCAGCGCAGCGGAAATGGAGGTGGAGGAATGACCGGTATTAAAGACATCGTAGACACTCTCTTCACGCTTGGGAAACCCGGAAATCCCCTTGAATTGACGGAGGGTTCCAAACCGCGCACGCCTCCCGGTCAGAATTTTATGCGCATAAGTCTGGTGTCCCACATCCCATATCAGACGGTCCTCAGGCAGATTATAAACCTGATGCAGGGCCAGGGTCAGCTCGACCGCTCCCAGGGACGAGGCCAGATGCCCCCCGGTTTCGGCCACGCTCTTTATCATAAAGGCGCGCAGCTCTTCGGCCAGCTGCTTGAGCTGTTCCAGGGAAAGCGGCTTTAAGTCCGCCGGAGAATTAATGGTTTCCAGTAAAGACATTTTGCTTATCCCCAATAAAACCAGGCTCCGAATGATATCCCAATTATGGCTCCACTCAGCACCTGGATAGGTGTATGTCCTAAAAACTCCTTCATGCGTCGGGGACGGATCGGTTTTCTCTGGTAGATATCATCCACAATCTGGTTTAACAACGTAGCCTGATGTCCGGCCGCCCGGCGAACTCCCTGAGCGTCGTTCATAGTAAGCAGAGCGAACCCAAGAGAGAGCATAAAAACCGGGCTCCCCCATCCTGCTTCCAGCCCGATTACCGTGGCCAGGCAGGAGACAAAGGCGGAATGCGAGCTGGGCATACGTCCGGTATCAATCAATATCCTGAAATCAAACCAGCGGTTTTGAATAAAAAATATAATGACCTTGATTATGGATGCCGTAAACCAGGCTCCCAGGCAGACCCAAACCATCCGGTGCGTCAGGATAATGCCCAGACCTTCCCATAGTTCTTGTCCCACTACCACTATTTTTTCCAAATTATTATGCCTCGCGTTCTATTATGAATTTGCCCAATGCCGATAAAGGTTCAGCCGATTGGCCGAAAATCCGCAAAGCCCGGCGGCCTCTCTCTATCAGCCGGCGGGCCTGAATCCGGGACTCCTCAATTCCATAAAGGGCCGGGTAGGTGGCCTTGCCCCGGTTCACATCAGTACCGGTCTTTTTGCCCAGTAATTTCATTTCCCCGGTAATATTTAATATATCATCCGTAATCTGGAAAGCCAGTCCCAGGGTTTCGCCATACACGGATAAAGCTTGTCTTTGGGTCCGGGAGGCTCCGGAAAGCCGGGCGCCCACCAGCAAGGCAGCCTGAATTAAACACCCGGTCTTGTGAGTATGAATGTATTGCAACATTGGGATTTCTATGGCCTGGGACTCGGCTTCCAAGTCCGCCATTTGTCCTCCCACCATACCGGCCTGGCCGGCGGCCCTGGCCAGGATTGCGATGGACTCGGAAAGACATTCCGTTTTTTTTGCTTTAGTTGGCAATTTAACCTTGGTCATTAATTCAAAAGCCAGAGTGAGCAGTGCATCACCGGCTAAGATCGCGGCAGCCTCACCATAAACTTTATGGCAGGTCGGCTCTCCCCGCCGTAAATCATCGTTGTCCATGGCCGGCAAATCGTCATGTATCAGTGAGTAGGTATGAATGCATTCCAAGGCGCAGGCTGCCGGCATAACCATAGCGGACCGTCCGCCACAGGCTTCTGCCGCGGCCAGAACCAGAATGGAACGCAGTCGCTTGCCGCCTGAAAAAAGACTGTGCCGCATAGCCGAGTGAAGCCGAACCGGAAAACGGTCCGAGGGCGGCAACCAGTAGTCCAGCGCAGTATCTATGGCTTTCCGGCGCTGCTCCAGGTATATTTTTAAATCAAAATCCAGCCGTGATTTAGAAGAGGTTTTTCTGGTTACGTCCAAGACCCGTTTCGGGGGCTTCTTCGTTCTCCTCGTCGTCTTCTTCCTCACTGCTCTCCGGGGTTTCTTCAGCATGATCGCTATTTTCCACCTCATTATCTTCTAAGTCCATCTCTATTTCATCCCCTAACCCTTGCCTTTCAGGGTCAGGGGATAAAAACGGCCGGCTCTCCATTCGGCCATTCTTATCTTCCAGTATTTCAACCCGCCGTTCCGCCGCTTTCAGCTGCCGGGAGCAAAAACGCGCCAGGCCTACCCCCTCTTCATACAGCGCCAGCGCGGTTTCCAGCGGCGCCTCGGCATGTTCCAGTTGCGAAACCAGCTCTTCCAGACGATGCAAGGCTTCTTCAAAGTTCTTGGTTTTGTTTTTCTTAGGCATGGGTGGTACTCCTATTTTTAGCCGTTCACTTAACAATTTCCGGTTGCGAAAACGTGTTTTCTCAAGTTTGTCATTCCGAATGTAGTGAGGAATCTCCACGGAAACGCCTGAAATATCAGATCTCTTGAAGATTCTTCGCCTTTGGCTCAGAATGACATAATGCGGGAAGTTCGCTAAAAACGGACTTCCACAACAGTTGTTATTTCACTTTCTTCACTTCACACTCTGCCCGCCCCTGATGAAAAACAATCTCCAATTTATCTCCCGGCTGCAAACCACCGGACCGGCTAAGCAGTTCCCGCTCGGGCAGATGATATACCAGGGAATAACCCCGGCCCATGACCTTAAGCGGTGACAGCGCTTCCAACTGAGCCGCCCGGCCCCGCAACCGCTCTCTTCCCATCCGGACTTGGTTGTCCATCCTCTGCCGCAGATGGTTGAAAAGATCATCCAGGCGCTGCGCCAGGGGATCAAAAACTCTTCGCGGCTGCTGCAAGACGCGTGAATCCAGAACCCGGTCCAATCTCCGGCGTGACTCGCGCAACCGGCCGGTTAGTTTATTGGACATGATGCGGGATAATGATTTGATTTGTTCCAGCAATTCCCGGCGGTCTCGCAGTACCATCTCCGCCGCTGCGGTCGGTGTCTCCGCCCGGACATCGGCCACAAAATCGGAAATCGTATAGTCGATTTCATGCCCCACGGCGGAAATCACCGGAATCCTGGAATCCGCAATGGCCCGGGCCACGATCTCTTCGTTAAACGCCCATAAATCTTCGAGCGATCCCCCGCCCCGGCCGCAAATAATAACATCCCATCCGTCTTCCTTGTTTAGCCGGCGTAAAGCCTGCGCGATTTCCCGGGCCGCGCTTTCTCCCTGTACCCGGACAGGATATATGGATATATCCGCCAACATCGAACGCCGGCCGGTGACATTTAAAATATCGCTAATCGCGGCCCCGGTAGGCGAAGTTACCACTGCAATACGGCGGGGAAACGCAGGCAGGTTTTTTTTTCTTCCCGGATCAAAGAGTCCTTCTTGTGCCAGCTTTTGCTTGAGCTGTTCAAAAACGAGTTGCAGCGCACCGAGCCCGGCGGGCTCTACGCTCTCCACAACCATCTGGAAATCACCGCGCGCCGAATAAATTGAAAGCCGGCCGCCGGCAATTACCTTGAGTCCGTCTTCCACTTGAAACTTTAACCAACGGTTGGCTCCGCGGAACATGGCTGCCCGAAGCTGGCTTCCGGAATCCTTTAGGGTAAAATAAAAATGACCGGAGAAATGCCTTTTGAAATTGGATATTTCCCCCTCCACCCAAACGCGGGAAAACGCGCCTTCGAGCAAATCCCGCGCCTGCGTGACCACTTCGGAAACCGTATAAATTTCCCGGTCCCCGTGACCTTTGACCTCCACGTTGATTTACTTTTTCAACGCGGCTTGGGCGGCGGCCAGCGCGTTCTTAGCCTTCTTCGCAAAGGCTCCTTGGGGAGCGACTTTAAGTGATTGCTTCAGCGCCTCTATCGCCTCCGTATACATTTTGATTTTAAAGAGGGAATATCCCAAGGCATAATAGTCTTCACCCATGACAGCCCATTTTTTATCAGTATCCGGGCTTTCCGCGTCCAATTCCACCAAGCGCTTAAAATATTTCACGCCCTCTGCAAATTCCTCTTTTTCCCAGAAATATTTTGCCAACTTGTCACAGATCCCGACCTCCGTGGGAACCAGGTTAAAGCCTAAAATATAATATTTAACCGCTGAATCCAGGCTGCCGCTCATTTCCAGCGCCCCGCCATAGTAATAATAAGCATTCTTAAATTTCTCAGCGAATTCCTGGGATTCCAAAAGTTTGGCATCTTTGGCCACGGCTTTCTCGTAAGCTTGAAAGGCCTCATAATATTTTCCGTTTTTAAAAAATAAATTTCCCCGCCGCTCATCAGGACCTTCACCTCCACAACCGCTTAATCCGGCCGCCAGAACCACCACCAAAACCACAGATATTTTCCTCATTCTTCATCCCTCCTTTTTTGAAATCTCCTAGTCCGGTTATGGGAGTGTCTCCAATAGGCGTTTTTAAATTATTTCGCTAAGTATGTCATTCCGAGGCTCTGCTGAGGAATCTCATAGAACACTTTTATCAAGCGGCTGCTTGGAGATCCCTCGTTTCACTCGGGATGACAAACTCACGGAATGTGATTGAAAATGCCTTTTGGAGTTACTTCCTTATCCCCCAAATTCTTCCTTCATCTCAAGGTATCGAATAAATTTATGCAGGTTTTCCATTGAAATAATAACTATTCGTTCGCCCTCGAATCTGATAACTTTAGCTTTTTCCAATTTGTTCAGGATATCCCGGACTTTTTCTTTCTCCGCGGCCAGACCGGAAGCACTGGCCAATTCCGTAGCCGTAAGAGGATAATCCATTGCAATACCCTGCTCGGTCTGAGTGCCGTGCTTCTGAGCGATTAGTATCAGGGTATTGGCTACTCTGCGATTATGATCCTTTAAAAGCAGGTTGGCAATCTGCTTATTGGCTTCACGTAAACGGGAGCTCATGTTACGCAGTATTCTTTTTACAATATGTATATTCGACTGCATGGTGGATTCAAAAACCGCGTTGTTTAATACTATGCATCTGGTATTGGCAATGGCGACAGCACCGGCCGAACGCGGTTCGCGGTCAATCACCGCCATTTCCCCGAAAAAATCGCCCTCAGAAAGAATTACCAGAGTCTTCTCTTCCTTATTCGTTTTTTTAGTGATTTTCACCTGGCCGGACTGGATAATAAACATCTCCTCTCCAATATCGCCTTCTTTGAAGATTACATCACCGGCAGTATACGTCTTTCCATAGCGTTCAAAAATCTCTTGCGCAGTCCTCATGCCTTTTTACCTCCTCTGAGATGGTCTGGCATTGCCAAAAACAGTCCTTCCGCCTGCGGCTGCCTCTCTATTACACACGTTCATTCATTTTTAGGTTTCTCAGTAAAACGTTTAAGTAGTTCTTCCCGGCTTAGACCCGAAATCTCTCCCAGCGAAATCCCTGGTTTATTAGCCGGCTTCAGGTATTTTTGCATTTCCGCCTGCTCTTGATCCTGCATAAACTCCCGGATAGAAAGAGCGATCTTATGTTCTTTCCTATTAACCTTGATTATTTTGGCCTGCACATATTCTCCCTCTGGCAAAGGTTTCGGCTCAGAGTGTTCTTTCCCTTTTTCTAACTGGGTAATGTGAATCAGCCCTTCTACTCCGGGTTCCATCTGAACAAATACTCCGAATTTGGTGTTCCGGATAACTTTGGCATTAACCACGGTTCCCACAGTATATTTTTTAACGGCGGTAATCCAAGGATTCTCCTGGAGCTGCTTCAAGCCCAGGGATATTTTTTTTCTATCGGCCTGGATTTCCAATATTTTGACCGATATCTGCTCACCCACTTTAACCAACTCTCCGGGATCCTTAAGCGACCCATCCCAAGACATATCTGAAATATGCAACAAACCGGTGACTCCTTCGACCAGTTCAACAAAAGCTCCGTATTTGGTGATTGATTTTACCTCGCCGTCCAGCGTATGGCCTTGCTTGTAATTTTCCATAAACAAAACGAAAGGCTCCGGCTCGGTCTGGCGCAATCCGAGAGTAATTTTCTTGGCCTGGGGATCCAGGGATAATATTTTCACCCGCAGGCTGTCCCCAATCTTTAAAATTTCTCTGGGATGGCGTAGTCGTTTGGTCCAGGACATCTCCGAAACCGGGAGCAAACCTTCCAGACCATTCTCAATGCGCAAAAAGGCTCCAAAATCGGTCAAAGAAACCACCTCAGCCTCAATCAGGCTTTCCACTGGATACTTGGCCGCAATATTGACCCAGGGATCTTCGCTTTTCTGCTTGAGGCCCAATGCTACCTTGCTAGAGGCTTCATCAATCGACAGCACCAGGACCTCTATTTCTTCGCCGGTTTTTACTACCTGGCGGGGATTGGTCACCTTGGACCATGCCATGTCATTTACATGCAGCAGTCCATCCACTCCGCCTAAGTCGATAAAAGCCCCATAATTAGTCAGATTTTTCACTACTCCCTTGACCAGGCGTCCGGGTTTAAGTTTGGAAATCACCTGGGAACGCTGCTGGTTGAGTTCATCTATAAGAAAATTTCGCCGGGAAACCATAATATTACCCCGTTCCCGGTTCAGCTTGATTACTTTGAATTGCAGGCGCTGGTTCAGGAAGGTATCCGGATCTTTAACCGTACGAATATCCATATGAGATCCGGGCAGAAAAGCCCGCACGCCCCCGATATCTACTATGAAACCGCCTTTGTCTTTGGAAAGTACTATTCCTTCCAGACTGGTCCCGTTTGCCAAGGCCGCACTCGCAATATTCCAGCTTCTCTTTTTATCTACCTTCCGCTTGGACAACACCACTAGGCCCTCCCGGTTCTCACGGCGTTCCAACAGAACATCAACTTCATCACCCACTTGGGTGGAGAACTCACCCCGGACATCAAGAAATTCTTCCCGTGGAATAATGCCTTCGGACTTTGAACCTATATCTATAATAACACCCTCTGCATCAATACGCAGGACCCGCCCCTTAACTATTTCTCCGAGCTCGGGTTCATTCTCCAGCGCCTGCTCTAATTCCTCGGCGAAATTCCCCTCTTCTTCCAATGGTTCCGTAGCCGGTTCATCCGGTTGGCTTGAAATTTCCTTTTCCATCTCTTCTACAAGCTTATGGGCAACCTCAACAGGCTCGGCTGCGGCCTCAACAGGCTCGGCTGCAACCTCAACAGGCTCGGCTGCAACCTCAACAGGCTCGGCTGCAACCTCAACAGGCTTGGCTGCAACCTCTACAGGCTTGGCTGCAACCTCAACAGGCTTGGCTGCAACCTCAACAGGCTTGGCTGCAACCTCTACAGGCTTGGCTGCAACCTCTACAGGCTTGGCTGCAACCTCTACAGGCTTGGCTGCAACCTCTACAGGCTTGG
>DAOVYW010000121.1 GCA_030635415.1 Candidatus Firestoneibacteriota bacterium | reverse complement strand
GCTTATCCGGGGGGACGTACGGGATGAGACCGTATATTCCAAAGAGCCGGCCTCCATGGCCAAACTTTGGCAGCTCAAAGGAGCCAAATATCTGCACGTGGTTGATTTGGATGGCGCCCTGACTGGAGCGCCTAAGAATTTAAAATACGTTTATCAAATTGTGAAAGCCGTTAAAATTCCGGTTCAATTCGGAGGGGGTGTCCGGAATATGGAACTGATAAAGGAATTGCTGGATAAGGGCGTTAAAAGGGTGATTATAGGCACTAATGCCCTGGCCCTGGAGTTCCTGGAAAAAGCGATTAAAGAATTTGGCGCTTCCCGGATCGTGGGAGGTTTAGATTCGCGGGATGGGAAGGTAGCGGTGCGTGGTTGGAAGGATACCACGGATAAGCCGGCCATGGATTTTGCCAAGGAGCTTGAGCGGGCTGGGGTTAAAAATGTTATTTATACGGACGTTAAACGGGATGGGATGCTTTCCGGGCCTAATTTCAAAAGCATCAAGGCCATCGCTTCCAATATTAATATTCCAATAATTGCCTCTGGAGGAGTTTCCAGCCTGAAGGACATTCGGCATTTAAAGAACCTCGAAAAATATGGTGTAAATGGTATGATAATTGGAAAAGCGCTTTATACCGGAGCCTTGGATCTTAAGGAAGCCATTGCGGCGGCGGCCTAGGATAATAAAATGCTGGTAAAACGTATTATTCCCTGCCTGGATGTCATGAACGGTCGAGTGGTTAAAGGCGTTAATTTCGTGCACTTACGGGATGCCGGCGATCCAGTGGCCCAGGCCGAAGTCTATGATCGCGCCGGAGCGGACGAACTGGTTTTTTTAGACATCACCGCCAGTGTGGAGAGTCGGCAAACCATGATCCGCGTGGTGGAAAAGTGCGCGGATAGGATATTTATGCCTTTAACTGTGGGTGGAGGCATCCGGACAGTACGGGATATTCGGGTGCTGCTGCGTGCCGGGGCGGATAAAATCTCGATTAATACCGTGGCAGTGCAGAAACCCGAATTGATCCGGCAAGCTTCGGAAATATTCGGCCGAAGCTGCATAGTTGTAGCCATAGATGCCCGGCGCCGCCAAGGAAAGGCCGGCGGCTGGGAAGTTTACATCCATGGCGGACGTACTGCTACCGGCCTGGATGCCGTGAAATGGGCGCGCCGCGTAGTTAAGCTGGGCGCGGGTGAAATTTTGCTGACATCCATGGATTGTGATGGGACGCAAAACGGATATGATGTGGCATTAAATCGGGAGGTTGCGGAAGCGGTCTCTGTTCCGGTTATTGCCAGTGGCGGGGCCGGCCAACTCAGTCATTTAGCCGAGGTTTTGGATCGAGGGAAAGTCGATGCTGTGCTGGCGGCCAGCATTTTTCATTACGGAAAGTACTCCATTGTCCAGGCCAAGCGCTATTTGGCCCGCCAAGGAGTGCCGGTGAGATTGAAGGGACAATAACTAAGAGGAGAGCACAAAACGTGAAGATTCCTGAAGGAATAAAATTTGATGACCAAGGCTTGATGGTGGCGATTGCGCAAGACGTGGAGAACGGCGAGGTTCTTATGCAGGCCTTTATGAACGAAGAAGCACTGCGTTTGAGCCTGGAAACCGGTGTGGCCCATTACTACAGCCGCTCCCGGAAAAAACTCTGGAAGAAGGGTGAATCTTCCGGACATGTTCAACAGGTGAAAGAAGTCAGATTAGACTGTGACCTGGACGCGGTTATTCTTAAGGTGCATCAGATCGGGGGGGCATGCCATACCGGATTCCGGTCTTGCTTTTACCGGGTAGTAAATCCCGACGGTTCACTGCGCGAGGAAGGCCAAAAGGTTTTTAATCCCGGTCAAGTGTATAAGAAATAAAGGCCCCCTTCCTTTTAAAAGGGTAATCAATAACCGTTTATTAGAACCTCGGCGGCAGTGTAGGGGAGCAATAGGGGATTAGGAAATTTGTACCACCAATATTTATAAGGAGATTTAATAATCAGATGTTTTCTCCCAGTCTCCAGGAATTTAAACAACGCTGCCGGAAAGGAAATTTAATACCGGTTTATCTAGAAATGCCGGCGGACGTGGAAACGCCGGTTTCTGCGTTTTTAAAAATCGCCGGCCGGGCGCGCCAAGCTTTTCTGCTGGAAAGTGTCGAAAACGGAGAACAAGTAGGACGTTATTCTTTTTTGGGCGCGGATCCGGATGAGGTCGTGGCGGTTCGCCAAGGAGTGGTTGAGTATACCTGCCGGGGAAAAGCCAGCGTAATATTCCGGGGCAAGGATCCCCTAACGGTTTTACGTGAACTTATGCAGCGCTACCGGACAGTTAGCGATCCCGCCTTGCCACCGTTTTTTGGCGGAGCGGTGGGTTATTTGGCGTATGATATGGTTCGCTATTTTGAGCGTCTGCCTGCTAAAAATCCTGATGATCTGGGTTTGCCGGATAGTTTGCTCTTTTTTACCGAGAACCTGCTGGTTTTTGATCATGTCAAACATATCATTAAAATCGTAAGTAATGCCCATATTACCGGTGACCCTGAAAAGGCTTATCGCCGGGCACGGCGCGCCATTCTATCCCTGGCTAAAAAATTAGCCGGGCCTCTGCCGCATTTGCCGGTCCGGAGACGGACCGGCAAACTTAAACTGGAATCCAATATAAGCCGGAAAGAATTTATTTCCAATGTCCGCCGGTCCAAAGAATATATTCGCGCTGGAGATATTATCCAGGTTCAAATATCCCAGCGTGTTTCAGTCCGGTCAACCGTCGCTCCCTTCGATGTTTATCGGGCGTTGCGCGCGGTTAATCCTTCGCCCTACATGTTTTATCTGCGGTTTCAGGAGTGTGAGCTGGTTGGTTCTTCTCCGGAACTTCTGGTTAAGCGGGAAGGTCAGGTAGTTTCCACACGGCCCATAGCCGGAACTATGAAAAGGGGAGTGGATGCGGAAAACGACCGGCGTCAGGCCGAACGGTTATTGGCCGATCCCAAGGAACGGGCTGAGCATATTATGCTGGTGGATTTAGGACGTAATGATCTCGGACGGGTTTGCGCTTATGGGACAGTAAAGGTTCAGGAACTCATGGTGATAGAGAAGTACTCTCACGTTATGCATATTGTATCCCAGGTTGACGGCCGGCTGGCTTCCGGCCAGGACCAATTTGACGCCTTGCGGGCCGCGTTTCCAGCTGGAACTGTAACCGGAGCGCCCAAGATCAGGGCCATGGAAATTATAGAAGAACTGGAGACCTGTCGCCGGGGTCCATATGCCGGAGCAGTCGGTTATTTCAATTATTCCGGCAGCCTGGATACGGCTATTACCATCCGAACCATTCTCTATACCCGGGGCAAATACTACCTTCAGGCTGCGGCCGGGATCGTGGCGGATTCAAAACCGGAGCGTGAATACCAGGAAACGCTAAGTAAAATGCAGGCCTTGGTCAAGGCCTTGGAACTGGCCCACCAGGGATGGCCCTCCGGGGGCACGCTTGGCTGGAAAGGCAGGCGTGCGAAATGATCCTGATAATTGATAACTATGACTCCTTTACATATAATCTGGTGCAGTATTTGGGGGAGTTGGGAAAAAAAATCAGGGTGGTCCGCAACGATGAAATCAAGCTGGCGGATATCTCGCGGCTGCATCCCGAAAAAATAGTTATTTCCCCCGGTCCCGGAACGCCAAAGGAGGCGGGGATATCTGTGGAAGTAATTAAAACTTTTTGTTCACAGATACCCATTCTGGGCGTCTGCTTGGGACATCAATCCATTGCCGAAGCTTTTGGCGGCCGGATAGTTCGGGCTGCCCGCTTAATGCATGGTAAGACCTCGGATATTCAGCATGACGGCCGGGGAGTATTTCAAGGCTTGCCCAATCCCTTTACCGCCACCCGCTATCACTCTTTATTAATTGATTCCGGAAAACTGCCCCCCATACTCAAGATTTCGGCCTGGACGAAGGAAAAAGAAATAATGGGTATTCGCCATTGCCAATATCCAACCGAGGGCGTGCAATTCCATCCGGAATCGATTTTAACCGAGGCCGGGAAGAAGTTGCTGGCCAATTTTTTGGAACGGAGATAAGCCATGGTTAAATATGTTGGTTTGGCATTGGCGGTTATCTTTATCCCGGCCTTGGTTGTTTCATCCGTGGCAGCGAAAAAAGCAACCCCCCTAGAAAAAGCCCTTCGGGCTTTGTGTGAAAAAAAAGAACCAGCCGGGCGGGTCGATGCCAATGGCAATACGGAAGCCGCCGGCGCGATAGCCTCCCAACCGGTTTTGCCGGCATCCGGGGGAGGAAATACTATTGCCGCGACCGCGAAGAAAAAAAATCCTTTGGTATCCGGTGGAGGAGAAAAGGGAAACACCTTGGCGGCTCAAACAAACATTCATCCGGCCGGAGGGCAGCCGGATCCGATGAGACTTACGGCCGTTGCCACAGCGGAAGAGATTAAACTGAGTTGGTCCAATACAGCTACGGCGTGGAGCGGATTTGCAGGATATCTGGTTTTTAAAACTGAACACGGGGGAAAGGCTGATAGACTGAACACTTTTCCTCTGGCCGGAAATTCGTATCGTGATCTGACCGTTACGCCCCATGTCCAATATACCTACCGGGTATCGGCTATTGACGCCAAAGGCGCGACTCTGATTTCCTCGCGTTCTATAATTTGCGGTCTGTTACCTTCCCTGCCGCCCATGGTACCACGGGATTTTGAGGTTATTTCCGAGGAGGAGCGGGTTAGTCTGAAATGGAAAAAAAATACCCGCACCTCGCATGATATAGCCGGTTATCTGGTTTACCGCTCTGTGTCCCGGGAAGACCCGGGAGAGTGTTTAACCAATACCCCGGTGGCCATGACGCTATATAATGATGATGGCGGTGAATATGGACAAGAATATTTCTACTGCGTCACAGCGGTAGATGCCTGGGGTTTGACCGGAGAAGCCAGCGCGCCCTTGGCGGGTCGGGCCAACGACCGCAGCCGTGATGGTTTGATATGGATGTCTACCGCTTATCGCGGTATGGGGCGCAAGGAAAGAGGGTTGACCGGCAGTCTGCAATTTTGTTATTACATCGGCACGCTTTACGGGACGCAGGATCCCTCGCTCTCTCCTTTAGCGCTTTTTCTGGATCCCATCAGTCTTTGGCTGTTGAGCATGGATGCCAAGTATACCTTGCTGACCGAACAGCAGGCTCCTCTAAGCCTGGCCGTGGGAGGCAAAGGCGCTATTCAACTTTTTGCCGGGCAACAGGACGCCAGCGGTGGGAGCTTCACCTTTTCAGAAAAGTCAAATATGGATTATCTTTGGGGCGCCTATCTTAGTTTGAGCCGGAGTTTCGGTGACTGGGGCGTGCACGGCGGATATTTATATGGGACCATGGGTGACGCGGTCTACTATCTTTCCAAGTATCTGGAACCGGAAAAAACGCGAAACCTCTTTTTTGTGGGAGTGGATTTCCCCATTGTCCGGCGCATGAATGTCGCCCTGGAAATTATTTATCCGCTGAATGCCGAACTTGAATCCCGGCAGCAGCCCCTGCTACTCAATCTGCATGTGGACCGCTTTTTTAATTTTGATATGTCATTTATGCACTGGAAACAGGGGTGGGCGGTGTTGGGATATTTTAACGTCCGCATTACCGTGTTTCCCGGGAAGTAGGGGCGGCCCCCTGCTGTGGCCGCCCAAGAAATATCAGCATGCCTTTAAATCCACGGGCCGGCATGGAAGCCAGCCCCCTACCTACAGTGGCATGATTAGAAAAGAGGGATTTTGTGAAGATTGCTCTTTTCATTGACGTAATTAAGGCGGCAATGCTAGAATATCCATATAATGATGATTTTTCAGTTGCGCTATGAAGTCTAAGGTGGACGATGTCCGGATGATGGAAGTCCTCCACACCCTGCTCCTCAAGTCCGGAGAAATATTACGGCGGCGTCTGGAATCAGCGCATCAAGTGGAGTTTAAGGGAAATAGCGACCTAGTTACGGAAATGGACCGGGAGGTAGAAGCCAGATTTCTAAGGACGGTTAACCGTCATTTTCCAGAGCACGAAGTGCTTTCCGAAGAAATGAAGGATGCCGAGAACTGCGCGGTATGGCGGAAGCCGGCACGGCAGAATAAAATCCGGTGGATTATAGATCCTCTGGATGGAACTACGAATTACGCCCATGGATTCCCTCATTTTGCGGTTTCGGCCGGTATTGAGAGACGGGGAAAAATAATCATGGGTGGGGTTTACAACCCTATGTTGCGGGAATTATATTTTGCCCGCCGAGGACGGGGCGCCTGGCGTAATAAAAAACGCATCCATGTTTCCCGAACCCGTAAACTAAAGCAGGCTTTACTAGCCACCGGATTTCCCTATGATTTTCGGACCAGCGAGCAAAATAGTTTTTTGAATTTTCGTTTAATGTCAGAACAGAGCCGGGCCGTGCGCCGGGCGGGAGCGGCCTCGTTGGATCTTTGCGATCTGGCCGCCGGACGTTTTGATGGATTTTGGGAATTGAAATTGAAACCCTGGGATGTGGCCGCCGGGTCTCTAATGATTGAGGAAGCCGGCGGACGAATAACGGATTTTCACGGCCACCGGCTGGATATTTACGGTGGCTCGTTTTTAGCCAGCAACGGTTATCTGCATGCCGCAATGATCAAGGTGTTAAAAGGAGGGTGTGGGCATTATGTCGAAAATCAAGAAGTTTTATCAATATAAAAGTTCCATCATAACCAGCTTAATAATTATCGGGCTGGTCTTGGCGGTGATTATTCGGTTTGGCCAGCTGAACGAAAAAACCCGGGAAGGTACTACAGTCGGAAGGCTGCATGAGTTACGGCAAGCTATACTGCTCTATTACCAGGACCATCAGGGTGTTTTTCCACGGGAGTTGAACCCTAATAGTCCTTTTGGGAGATATCTGGAAGTTATTCCGGAAGTGGAAAAGCTGTATCCTAAATCCGGTTATTCCTCTCCGGCCGGAAATGAGATTACCTATGGTACTGGAAAGCCGGAAGGATACGGAAGAGGCTGGTATTATAATTACGAAAGCGGCCGGATATTTGTGAACTCTATTGGCCGGGATTCAAGAGGAATATCCTATACCACATATTGAGAGACAGTTATAGTTTAAAATCTGAGGAGGCATTTCCATGGCATGGCGAAGACGGAATTATTTGATTAATAAGGATTTTCAGTTCCGCTATATCGGCCGCATGATAATTGGTATTGTGGTTATGGCT
>DAOVYW010000090.1 GCA_030635415.1 Candidatus Firestoneibacteriota bacterium | reverse complement strand
CCACCAGTACGGCGTCCAGTTCCACCGGCTTGATTTCCTTAATGTCAACATAGACCTGTTTCCCGGTGAGCTCCTGCAATTGTTTGCGCAGAATCTCGATTTCACTCCCTTTTTTCCCAATAATAATCCCTGGTTTGCCGGCAAAAATCGTTATCGTAGCACGCTGCGAGGCGCGCTCTATCTCAATCTTGGAAATCCCGGCATGACCCATGCGTTGCTTGATAAACCCGCGGATTTTGATGTCCTCCAGCAGAAGCTTGGCATAGTTCTTTTTTGCAAACCATTGGGAATCCCAGGTCCGCGTGATTCCCAGCCGCAGTCCTATAGGGTTGACTTTTTGACCCACGCTTAACCTCCTTATGCTTCCGCTGTAATCCCGGCTGATAATTTTCCATCAGAAACTATCAGCGTCAGGTGTGTAGTTCGAACATGAATCTTGCTGGCCCGGCCCATCGCTCTGGGTATAAAACGCTTGGCATTCCGCACTAGCGGCCCGGAATCAGTACGTAATTCTTTAACAAACAAGGTTGCCGGATCAGTTCCCGGATGCCTTCCGGCGGCAGCCACTGCCGATTTAAGCAGCTTGCTTAAAATTGGAGAGGCCGCCTTGGGTACAAAGCGTAAAATATTCATAGCCTCGTCCACCTTTTTTTTACGTATCAGTTCGGCTACGATATTTATTTTGCGTGGTCCCATACGTATATATCGGGCCTTGACCTTTTGCTCCATTAACTTCCTCCTACAAAGGACACCGTTAGCAGCTCTGTTACCTTACGGTTGTTGACTTCTCGGTCTTACCACCGTGTCCTTTAAATATACGCGTCGCCGCAAATTCCCCCAATTTATGACCCACCATGTTCTCCGATAAATAAATGGGCAAAAATTTCTTTCCGTTATGTATCGCCAAAGTATAACCAACCATTTCCGGTGTTATCGTACTCCGGCGTGACCAAGTCTTGATAACTTTTTTAGTATTGGCTTGATCCAACGCCTCGATTTTCTTTAACAGCTTAGGTTCCACATACGGACCTTTTTTCAATGATCGCGGCACTATCCAGCCTCCTTCTTTATTTCCGCCGCCGAATTATCATGCGGCTGCTGGTTTTATTTTTCCGACGGGTCTTGAAGCCCTTGGTGGGCACCCCCCAAGGCGTTACGGGATGACGGCCACCCGATGATTTGCCCTCGCCTCCGCCATGCGGATGGTCAACCGGATTCTTTACGACGCCTCGACTGCGGGGTTTAAAACCCAGCCACCTATGACGGCCAGCCTTTCCGATCGTAATATTTTCATGCTGTTTGTTGCCAACCTGTCCAATCGTAGCCTTGCAGTCAAGATGAATAAGCCTGACTTCCCCCGAGGGTAAACGGACGTGGGCATAATCGCCTTCCTTGGCCAGCAACTGAGCCGAACTTCCGGCGGAACGTGCCAGCCGGGCTTTTTGTCCCTGTTTCATCTCCAGATTATGAATCGCGACGCCGGTAGGCATATTCCTCAAAGGTATGGCATTACCGGTCTGTATATCCGCTTCCGGACCGGAAATCAAGATCGAACCGACCTGGATGCCCTCCGGTGCTGTAATATAACGCTTCTCGCCATCGGCATAGCTCAAAAGCGCTATCCGAGCTGTGCGGTTGGGATCATATTCAATAGATATTACCTTGGCCGGAATCCCAAACTTATCCCGCCGGAAATCAATTAAACGGTAACGTCGTTTATGTCCCCCGGATTTACGGCGAGCGGTATATCGTCCGTATATATTATGCCCCCCGCTCTTAGTCAGCTTGCGCAGCAGAGATTTCTCCGGTTTCGTACGGGTCAATTCACTGAAATCATAACCCGTCATCTGCCGGCGGCCCGGACTGGTCGGACGGTAAATTTTCAAAGGCATGGTACTTCTCCTAAAACAAATATAATATCTTAAATATTAACTCAAACTCCCTCATAGATCTCAATCCGGCTGCCTTTTTTCAAGGTTGCCACCGCCTTTTTCCAGGGCTGCATGGGAGAGGTATGCATGCCAAAACGCCGGCTTTTGCCTGGTAATATGACGGTATTTATCTGAAGAACTTTAACTTTAAAAATCTGCTCTATCGCCTGCTTGATCTCAATTTTGTTGGCACGTAGATCAACCTCAAAAACATAAGCATTTTTACTTTCCTTGCTTTTGCTGGTTTTTTCCGTAATCAATGGTCGCTTAATGATGGTGTAATCATTCATTGGCCCAAGCTCTCCTCGATATAACTGACCGCCGCGCGGGTCATAAGCAAATAATCGCAATCCAACAAACCATAAGTAAAAATATTTTGCGGATTGAGAATACGCAGGGATTTTATATTCCTTCCGGACAGACGCAATTTATCATCTGCCTGTCCTGGTATCATGGTTATACGCCCGTTTAATTTAAGATTTTTCAGAACTTGAATTATTTTCTTGGTCTTTATCTCCTCCACGACCAATTCATCCAGAACTACTATTTCCTTGTCCACCAACTTGGCTGACAAAGCCGTGCACATAGCTAAGCGCCGCATTTTTTTCGGCAATTCCCAGGTGTAATCTCTCGGTTTAGGCCCAAACGTAACGCCACCCTTGCGCCAAAGCGGGGAACGATTGCTTCCGGCTCGCGCGCGTCCGGTTCCCTTTTGCCGCCATGGTTTCACCCCACCACCCGAAACTTCCGCCCGGGTCTTGGTGCAAGCCGTACCCCTGCGTTGGGATGCTTGATGGCTCTGAACCGCTTCCCAGAGCAAGTGCCGGTTAATTTTCCTGCCAAATACCTTCTCAGAAAGGGAAACTTCCCCCACCGGTTGATTTTCATGATTTACCATTTGAACTACGGGCATTAATTCTTACCTCCCCGGTTACTGGCCCGCACCCACACCAAACCGCGTACCGCTCCCGGTATTGCTCCGCGAATCAGCAACAAGTTCTTTTTAAGATCCACCCTAATCAACTTTAACTTGATGGTAGTTACGCGCTCATTCCCCATCTGACCGGGCATTTTCACCCCTTTAAAAACCCGTGAAGGGTCCGATGATTGACCGATAGAACCGGGCGCCCGATGGTGCATGGAACCATGCGTATTAGGCCCGCCTTTGGCATGGTACCTTTTCATTACGCCCTGAAAACCCTTCCCTTTGGAAACACCGGTAACATCCACCCATTTAACGCCTTCCAAAACCTGGACATCCAGGGTTTGACCGCTTTCGCAGGATTCCCCGTCGGTTAGCCGAATTTCTTTTAAAATTCGGTTAGGTTTCAAGTTGCGCTTGATATATTGCCCCAGTACCGGTTTGGTAAGCCGCTGCGGTTTTTGCTCCTCAAAGCCTACCTTAACCGCGGAATAACCATCCCGTTCCGGGGTTTTGACTTGAACCACGTTACATGGCCCGGCAGAGACCAAAGTTACAGGAATAACCTTTCCGGTTTCATCAAAAATATGGGTCATTCCTACCTTCCGACC
The DNA here is from genome assembly GCA_030635415.1 of Candidatus Firestoneibacteriota bacterium. Taxonomy (GTDB): domain Bacteria; phylum Oederibacteriota; class JAAXVQ01; order JAAXVQ01; family JAUVAV01; genus JAUVAV01. Next base: position 5,363 of record DAOVYW010000090.1, on the reverse strand, counting down.
CAGTATGGTCTTAATCATAATTTTATCTCCACGTCCACTCCGGCCGGCAAATCCATCTTCATTAAAGCATCTATCGTTTTGGCCGTAGGTTCAACAATGTCCAATAAACGTTTGTGGGTTCTTACCTCAAACTGTTCGCGCGACTTTTTATCCACATGCGGACTGCGTAAAACCGTTATCCGGTTGATACGCGTGGGCAATGGTACCGGCCCGAAAACCCGCGCGCCGGTCCGTTTGGCGGTTTCAATAACATCCTTGGCCGAACAGTCCAACAATTTGTAATCGTAGGCCTTCATTCTGATTCTTATTTTTTGCTGCTCCATCCTGCCCTCCGGATTACTTTGCTTTCTGTGTTTGTGGTTAAGTTGTCATTCCGGCCTGTCCTGGATGGTTTAGTCCAGGGCTTTCGCCGCAATGACGTCAAAAAACAATTCCCTCAATTATGACACAACCTCTTCAGAAAAAAGCATGCTGAACTATTCTACAATTTCCGAGATGACACCGGCCCCCACGGTATGACCGCCCTCCCGGATCGCGAACCGCAATTCTTTTTCCATGGCTATCGGCGTGATTAATTCCGCCTCGACGGTCACGTTATCACCCGGCATTACCATCTCCACGCCTTCCGGCAGCTTCACTGCTCCCGTAACATCCGTGGTCCGGAAATAAAACTGGGGACGATAATTATTGAAAAACGGCGTGTGCCGTCCGCCTTCCTCTTTCTTTAATACGTACACCTCACCTTTAAACTTCCGGTGCGGCGTAATGCTTCCCGGTTTGGCCACTACCTGTCCCCGCTCGATTGCTTCCTTATCTACACCCCGCAGCAACACACCGATGTTGTCTCCGGCCTGCGCCTCGTCCATCAGCTTCCGGAACATCTCCACACCGGTTACCACGCTCTTCTTCGTATCCTGAATACCCACAATCTCTACTGCTTCCCCCACCTTTACCTTGCCCCGCTCCACGCGTCCGGTGGCTACGGTGCCGCGGCCGGTAATGGAAAACACGTCTTCCACGGCCATCAGAAACGGCTTGTCCACCTCGCGTACCGGTGTCGGGATGAAATCATCCACCGCGTCCAATAGTTTCTTCATTGACTCCCACTCTTCACCCTCAAAATTTCCCGTCACGCCTTTTTCCATGGCTTTTAACGCGCTGCCGCGAATGATCGGCGTCTCATCCCCGGGAAACTCATACTTGCTTAATAAATCCCGGATCTCCATCTCCACCAGGTCCAGCAGCTCCGGATCATCCACTTGATCCACTTTATTCATAAATACTACGATCTTCGGCACTCCCACCTGGCGCGCCAGCAGTATATGCTCCCGCGTCTGCGGCATGGGTCCGTCTGAGGCGGATACCAACAAAATGGCTCCGTCCATCTGCGCCGCGCCGGTGATCATGTTCTTAATATAATCCGCGTGACCCGGGCAGTCCACATGCGCGTAATGACGCTTTTCCGTCTCGTACTCCACATGCGCCGTATTGATGGTTATACCCCGCGCCTTTTCCTCTGGCGCGTTGTCAATATCTTCATATTTTTTCACCGAGGCAAAACCCTTCTGCGCCTGGTACATGGTAATGGCGGCAGTCAAGGTCGTTTTGCCGTGATCCACGTGACCTATGGTTCCTATGTTGACGTGCGGCTTGGTCCTCTCAAATTTCTGCTTTGCCATATTCCATCCTCCTGCAACTTAGAATCTTCGCTTACGGTTTATTTTCCCTGTACCCGGGCCACCACGGCCTCAGCTATGCTTTTAGGAACTTCGGCATAATGCGAGAACTGCATGGTAAAAGAAGCTCGTCCCTGGGACATGGAACGTAAATCCGTAGCATAACCAAACATTTCGGACAAGGGAACATGCCCATGTATTACCTGGGCCGCATTTTGTTTTTCCAAGCCTTCAATCCGGCCCCGGCGGGAATTTAAGTTTCCCATGACATCGCCCATATATTCATCCGGAGTTATTACTTCCAGAGAAAAAACCGGTTCCAGCAATACTGGCTGCGCTTTTCTACAAGCATCTTTAAAAGCCATGGAACCCGCAATCTTAAAAGCCATTTCCGATGAGTCAACGTCGTGATAAGAACCATCAAATAACGCGACTTGAAAATCCACTATCGGGTAGCCGGCCAGAACTCCCGACTGCGCGGCTGCCTGTATGCCGCGGTTAACCGGTTCAATATATTCCCGGGGAATGGCCCCACCGGTAATATTATTAATAAATTTATAACCCTCACCCGGCGATTGTGGCGCCAGTTTAATGTAAACATGGCCGTACTGTCCCCGGCCACCACTCTGCCGGATAAATTTCCCTTCCTGTTCCACTGTCTTGCGGATAGTTTCGCGGTAAGCCACCTGGGGTTTGCCAACATTCGCTTCCACCTTGAATTCACGCAACAGGCGATCGACAATTATTTCCAGGTGAAGCTCGCCCATGCCCCAGATCAGGGTCTGCCCGGTTTCTTCCTCAGTCCTAATTTTAAAAGTCGGATCTTCTTCCGCCAGTTTCTGAAGAGATGTTCCCAGTTTTTCCTGATCCACCTTGGTTTTCGGTTCAATCGCCACTGAAATAACCGGTTCCGGAAAAGACATGGATTCCAATATCACGGGCTGGTTTTCATCTGCCAGCGTATCTCCTGTGGTAGTATACTTCAACCCCACCGCCGCCACGATATCGCCGGCGGCGATTTCCTGCACCTCTTCGCGCTTATTGGCATGCATCTGCAACAAACGGCCTATACGTTCCCGCTTGTCCCGTGTCACATTCAAGATATAAGATCCGGCGTTAAGACTTCCGGAATAAACCCGGAAGTAGGTTACCTTGCCCACATACGGATCAGTCATCACCTTAAAGGCCAACGCCACAAAAGGCGCCTGCGGGTCTGCCGGCCGGTTTTCCCGAATATCCTTACCCGGAACCCCACCTGAAACCGCTGGTACATCCAGGGGCGAGGGCAAGTAATCTACAATAGCATCCAGCAGGGTTTGTACCCCTTTATTTTTAAACGCGGTTCCACATAATACCGGCACTATTTTTCCCGCCAGTACGGCCCGGCGTAACACCGTTTTGATTTCCGCCGGATTAATATCCTTACCGGCCAGGTATTTCTCCAGAAGTTTGTCATCATAGTCAGCTAAAGCCTCAATTAATTTTTCCCGTTTTGACCGGGCGATAAAAAACTCCGTCTCATCTATTTCAGTAGTCTCGTAATCCTCGCCTAAGCCTTCGGATAGCCATACCAATTGCTTCATTTCAATGAGATCAACCACTCCCCGAAATCCCGCTTCCGATCCCACCGGAATCTGTATCGGAACCGCCGGGGCACCCAGTTTTTCCCGCAGACTGCGCACCGAATTCATGAAATCCGCCCCGACCCGGTCCATTTTATTAACAAAGGCTATCCGGGGTACCTGATACTTTTCCGCCTGTCGCCAAACTGTTTCGGACTGGGGCTGAACCCCGCTCACACCGTCAAAGACCGCCACTGCTCCATCCAACACCCTTAAAGACCTCTCAACCTCTACGGTAAAATCCACGTGGCCGGGAGTATCTATGATGTTGATGCAATGATGCTTCCAGGAACAGGTTGTAGCTGCCGAGGTTATGGTAATACCCCGCTCTTGTTCCTGTACCATCCAATCCATGGTAGCCGTCCCCTCGTGAACTTCTCCCACTTTATAGAGACGACCGGTATAATATAATATACGCTCAGTTATAGTCGTTTTACCCGCATCGATATGAGCCATAATTCCGATATTCCGGAGCTTAGCCAAATTCTGAAACTGCGCCAACGTTCTTTCTCCTTCTGCATCCTCATCAACTTTGTGAAGTTCCAAGTTCAAGCTTCAACACTCTGAGCCTTACCTCGTCTTCATTACGCTTCCCTTGTGCATGAATCCTTAAACTTGTATATCTAACTTCACCAGCGGTAGTGCGCAAAGGCTTTGTTGGCCTCAGCCATGCGGTGTGTATCTTCTTTCTTTTTTACGGCCGCGCCCTGCTTGGCCGCAGCTTCCAATAATTCAGCCGCCAGACGGTCCAGCATGTTCTTGCCTTTTCTGGCCCGGGCAGCATCCTGCAGCCACCGAATTGCCAGCGAATTTTGGCGTTCGGAACGAACTTCTATTGGCACCTGGTAATTCGCGCCGCCCACCCGCCGCGACTTAACTTCCAAGGCCGGTTTTACATTTTCCATGGCTTGTTTGAAAGTATTCAGCGTGGGATCTCCGTTTTTCTTTTTAATGATTTCCAAGGCCCCGTAAAAAATTTGCTCCGCCTGGCCCTTTTTGCCCTTTTTCATCAAGCAGTTGATAAAATTGGTTACCATCCGGCTTTTGAAATGATAGTCCGGCTCCAACTCACGTCGGTTGGCTCCTTTTTTTCTGGACATTGAAATTTTCTCCCTTTATTTCTTAGGCCGCTTCAAACCATACTTGGAACGTCCCTGTTTGCGATCTTGAACACCGGCAGTGTCTAATGTCCCCCGGACTATATGATAACGTACTCCGGGCAGATCTTTTACACGCCCGCCGCGAATCATTACAATGGAGTGCTCTTGCAGGTTGTGTCCCACTCCAGGAATATAGCAAGTAACTTCCATACCATTGGTCAACCTTACCCGTGCTACTTTGCGCAAAGCCGAATTCGGCTTTTTGGGGGTCACGGTGTATACACGCACACAAACACCTCTTCTCTGGGGGCATTTTTTCAATGCCGGAGAAGATGTTTTATCCTTTATTACTTTCCGTCCTTTTCGGATCAATTGGTTAATGGTCGGCATACCGGTCTCCCCAGAGATTTTTCCCCGCTAACTTGCGCGTTAAAAAACACGTAAATAAAAAAAGACGGAAACACCGTCTTTTTTGTGAAGATAAACCTTCACCAAAAACTGTACTGTGGGAAGACCTTCGTTCCAAATAAACGCTTACTCAGCGAATAGGAACGGGGTTTCTTCATTGAAAATACCAGCCTGCCGCGCTTTTCCACCGCGTTTTGACCGGTACTGACTTACGTCAGCCTCCCGCGTACAACGGATATTTTTTAACAGAAATGGAGTATAGTAAATTTTATTTTTGCTGTCAATAGTTTTTTTTAGTTTTCAAGGTTTTTTTATTAAAACCTTAATTTTTTTTAGCTTCTTCCAATTGTTCAACCGCAGCTTCAACTGGTTTTTTCGCCTCAAGTTCTTCGCGTAGCTTCTGCAAATAAGGCGCGCCGGTCCCGGCTGATATAAGATGTCCCATAATAACATTTTCCTTTAATCCACGCAGGTCATCAACTTTCCCCGCCACCGCAGCCTCGGTCAGCACCCGGGTGGTTTCCTGAAACGAAGCCGCGGAAATAAAGCTCTCGGTT
>DAOVYW010000215.1 GCA_030635415.1 Candidatus Firestoneibacteriota bacterium | reverse complement strand
AGGATATCCAGCTCTGCGTCAATGTTATTCTGGAAACGGAAACCGATCCGGACATTGTCGCACGGGCCGACGTGAACCGGGACGGAAGCGTCAACGTACTGGATATTCGGGAGATAGTGAATGTGATTTTGGGTTGAGGAGGTAATCTGTTAATTAAGCTGAAGGATATTTACTATAAAAAGGTCGTGGCTCCTTCGCCGCTCTTTCGTGCTGAGAGCACAAATCTTATTTTGGCTACCCGAGCTGCCGCCGAGGTCCCTGCAGAGTCTTAGCGTACTGCTTGGCAAACTCATTGGTACATCCTGGACAGAGTCCGGCAACGTCCGTGAGTATCCCACCCGGTGGCCTGGGGACACCCGCGGTGACGTGTCTGGCGGAAGTAAAAATATTTACAAAAAACCTCTAAGGGTATATAATTAATTTACCGATAATATTAATAATTAATTTATGGAAGTATTAGAAATATTTGGGAACAGATAACCGGTACATAGGCATTAATCATGGAAAAAGGGTGGGATGCAGTATGCGGCAGATATTGGTTTCCTTGATGGCATTGCTTATATTTCACGGTACGGTTGCAGCCGGGGGACCGGGAAGCACCAGCGCCAACTTTCTTAAGGCCGGACAAGGAGTTCGTCCGATAGCCATGGGCGAGACCTATATCGCCTTGGGTGATGGATTAGATACCCTTTATTGGAATCCCGCCGGGTTGGTGCAAATTACTTCACCCCAGGCCAGCTTCATGCATAATTTTTGGTTTCAGGATATCGGGACTGAATATCTGGCGTACGGTATGCCGCTGGGACCATTAGGGGCCGTGGCCGGTGGGCTTACAGTTATGCATGCCGGGACAGTAGTAGAAACCCTGGAAGATGAGTATGGGAACTACCTTGGAACGGGCGATGAAATCAGGCCATTAAGTTTTGCTTTGGTGGGGACTTATGCGCAAAAATTATCCCGAATTATACTGGTTAAGGATCCTTTTCTTAAAAATGTTTTGGTAGGCGCCAGTTTGCGGCTGGTAACCGAAAGCCTGGAGGAAGTGAATGTTTTCGGCGGAGCCTTGGATATCGGCGCAATTTGGCGTCAGACCGAAGAGTTCAAGGATTCGGCAGATAAACCGGCCATCAGGGATAAGGGATGGCGTTTGGGATTGACGGCCCAAAACCTGGGGGTTTCCACGGATAAGCTTATGCCGATGAACTTCCGTTTGGGCACGGGTTATGTAGTGCAGGATCTTTTCACGCCCTTGGGACGCGGAACCGCTGGTTTGGACATCCTGATACCGATTGATAATGAGGTTAAAATCACTCTGGGCGCGGAATACGCACATATCAGCGAGCATACCGAATCCGCAATTCGTATGGGATATAAAGTGGGTCCTGAAATTAGGGACCTCGATTCCCTGGCAGGATTAACTGCCGGCGCGGGTTTTGCCATTCAATCCGGGGTTTTAAAATATCGACTGGATTACGCTTTTGTGCCTTATGGCGAACTGGGGTCCGCGCATCGCGTATCCTTGACCTTGACTTTTTTACCTTCCTCACCCGGGTTGCCGGGTTCGAAGATATCTCAGCCCACGGACTTGATATCTTTGCCGTCCGGATCTTTATCACCTTCCTTATTGCCTCAGGAACAGGAGGAAAATCTGGCAACCAAGCGTGATAAGGAACTGTCCGAGGAGCGGGCCAGCGATGAGGCCAAACTGAAAGCCATGCTGGGTGATATCAGAAATAAAATCGAGCTGGTCCGCCGCAAGCTGGGTCGGTTGAATATCTTGATTAAACAGGGGAAACTACCAGCTGTCCGTTTCCAGGCCGGCAAGGCGGTTTTGCAGCGGGAATCATTTAAGACCCTGGACAAGATTGGGGAAATTCTTGAAAAACATTCTCAGGTAAAAGTCCGAATTGAGGGGCACACGGATTCCGATGGAGAGACCAAGGGCAACCAGCGTCTTTCGCAAAAACGAGTGGAAGCGGTTAAGAAATATCTGGTTAGCATTTTCGAGTTGCGCGCGGCTAATTTGATACCCGTAGGATATGGAGAAACACATCCGATAGCAAGCAATAAAACGCCGGAAGGCCGGAAGGCCAACCGGCGCGTGGAGATGAGAGTTTTAATCCCGGCGGGGACGAAACCCAAAGCGGCTGTTACCCGCAAGCCGGAACCAGTCAATGCGAAAAAGTCAACCAAGGCGCAAATCAGTCAGGAAGAAATAATCTCCTATGAGGAAATAGATAAACTGAGAGAAAAATTAAAAGTATATGAAATGCAGATGGACCCGGCCGAAGTTGAGGAAATGTTCAAGCAGCAGCATCGCAGTCGCTGAAAAAGATTTCCATATTTATTCTGGCAGCCGCAGGCTTTAGCCTGCGAATAATTCATAAGCTCAGCTTCTGCACTTTAATCCATGGCTTACTTCTTTTGACCCGGTTTATGACCTAGCATAAAATTCAATTACCAATTACAAATGGCAGCAAAAGATTTTCAGGGATATTATAATGAATCACCCTGGGGCTTGCCCCAGGGTATCTAACCTGATTTATTATTTGTAAAATCCCCCTAGCCCCCTTTTTCCTGGACGAAACCATCCAGGACAGGCCAAACAAGCTACAGGGAATAATCTAGTTTAATTCATATAGGTTTTAATATGGTATACCTGTCAAAAGGACATACGGGTTTTCAAAAAATAAGGAGGATATATGCCAAAATGTAAAAATGATCCCCAATCATCTTATCTCGGCACAGAACCAAGTCCCAAAGGATGGGGCTATTGTGCTCATGCTGAGAGAGTAAACACTAAGCAGTTGGGCAAAGATGGTAATATGTGGGTAGTTAAAAAAACTTCTAAACTTATCGCTAAAAAGGTTCTGAAATTCAAACGAAAACCAAAAGCACCATATGTTTTTAAAGGTGCTCTTCCCAAGCCGAAAAGCTATAATCGTTCACAAACTGTAAAATTACGTGAAACTAAACGTATTGGTAATAATTGGTATGCTGGTGCTGGCGATTGGAATATTCAAAAAAAGTATTATAAAGATACTAAAAGATGGGTAAAAATACCCAGTGGTAACAAAAAAGAATTTGAGCAATTGGTTGACGAATTAAAGGGCAAAATCGATTCATATTATGATGGCAAAAATCGGCTTAGAGGTGATTCCCCGGTATTTAAATTTAAAGAGTCCATTAAAACTTTCATAGCATACTTAATTTCAAAAAAAAGAATGAAAAAAGCGGGACATTTGAATATATATAATTCAAAAATACTAATCTGTGATGTGGCTGAATCCCAGTTTATCCCCAATAAAGCCAAGCGGGAAATAAAGTGTCCTCCCCTAAAAAATGTTACCACGGGCAGATGGGATTTTTATTTTACTAACCCGAATAAACACTGGGAATGGGAAAACTGGAAGGACAATTCTTCCAAGGTTGCTGGCGGAGCAGCATTAGTTATGAATTCCGGTTTTAAAGTTAAAGATATAGATACGCTAAAGTGGCGTATCCGGGTTGTTGCGGTTAATGGGTACTTAAGCCTGTTTGACTATACTGCCTATAATAATTTGGAGCACATACCTAAAGTGATTATTAACAAAGCGGAGCAAGCAGACTGGGACATAGGCAATAATTGGTCTAGTATAATAAGTAAACTGTTTTACTTAAAAAATTGGAAAATTAATTATTTGATCTTGCCTGAGGGT
>DAOVYW010000257.1 GCA_030635415.1 Candidatus Firestoneibacteriota bacterium | reverse complement strand
TCTTGTTGCTCTTGATGTACGGGCCGGCCTAAATGCTTAAGCCCGGCTGAAGTAACCCGCCGACCGGAGGGGGTACGCTGTAGATAACCAATTTGAATTAAAAAAGGCTCATAGACATCTTCCAGGGTACTGGTTTCTTCCCCTAACGCCACGGCCAGAGTCTCTATGCCCACCGGCCCGCCGTTAAAATTATCACTTATTATGGTTAACAGGCGCCGGTCCATTACATCCAATCCCTGGTAATCAATTTCCATCAGGTCCAGAGCCCGGGCCGCCCGGGCCTTATCAACCAGCATGTCCCCCTGTACCTGGACATAATCACGTACACGTTTTAACAAGCGGTTGGCAATTCGGGGAGTGCCCCGTGAGCGGCGCGCGATTTCAAAAGCGCCCGCGGACTCGGTATTTAAATCCAGCAGCGAGGCTGAACGGGTTACAATGGTTTGCAGTTCTTCGGCCGAATAAAAATCCAGCCGATGGGAAACACCAAAGCGGTCGCGCAAGGGGCTGGTAATCAGTCCGGCCCGCGTGGTCGCGCCGATCAGAGTGAAAGCCGGCAGATCCAGCCTGATGGAGCGCGCGCTGGGGCCCTTGCCGATCATAATGTCCAGAGCAAAATCTTCCAACGCCGGATACAGTATTTCCTCTACCGACCGGTTCAAACGGTGAATTTCATCGATAAATAAAATATCATTCGGTTTAAGATTAGTGAGAATGGCGGCCAGATCACCGGGTCTTTCAATGGCCGGCCCGGAGGTGATTTTGACATGCACATCCATTTCATGAGCCATAATCATAGCCAGGGTGGTTTTACCCAATCCGGGAGGCCCTAAAAAAAGTACGTGATCCAGCGGCTCCCGGCGTTTTTGCGCGGCCTGGATAAATACTTTCAGCGCGCATACTACCTTGGACTGTCCCACAAAATCATCCAGGCGGGAGGGTCTAATCGAAATCTCCCTTACCCGCTCCCGGCCCGATGATTGATTATTTACCAGACGATCCTGGCCTGGGTTTTTTTTCAAATCCGTCAAAACGCTTCCTCCCATGAAACAGTAGGTGTATGGCTAATGCCATAATGTACGCTCAACAATATTCCTACAATATATTAAGGGCGTACCGCTGTGCACCCCTGCCATCAGCAATGCCTCAATCCCCGCCGCACTAATTCCGCCACCCGGTCTTTACCCTCCTCCCGGGGAGGCAGTTCCTGATCCACAACTTTTTGCAGAGCCCCGCGGGCCGCTGCCGACGAGTAGCCCAGGCAGATCAAAGCCTCCAGAGCTTCGCTGTAATCTTCCCGCTCGTACCCGGTTATCCGGGGGACTTCCCATTGAGAAATTTTTAACTTATCTTTTAATTCCCATAGCAGCCGCTCCGCGGTCTTTCGCCCGATACCCGGCAGCCGGGAAAGTGCATTCACGTCCTGCTGGAGCACAGCCTGCTCAAGCTGGGATTGGGAAAGCCCGGAAAGAACTGCCAGGGCTACTTTCGGTCCTATGCCGGTTACACCCAGCAAAAGTTTAAAAAGCCGGCGATCTCCGGAATTCAAGAATCCGAAAAGCACTGCTCCATCTTCCCGCTGAAGGTACCAGGTATGAATGGTAACCGGCTCCCCGGCCGGAGGCAGGCGGTCCAGATCCGAAGCCGGCATGCCGACCTCGTATCCCACACCATTAACATCCACTATACAACCGTCTTCCCGTCTGGAATCCAATAGACCCTTCAAAAAAGCTATCATAATAAAAAATCCTATCAGGAATTGAGTATCATTGCAATGCCAACTTTCGTGACGCCCGGGAGTGGGCATGACAAATAGCCACTGCCAGGGCATCTGCCGCGTCATCCGGACGCGGAACGGTTTTTAACCCCAGCAGCATTTTCACCATACTCTGAATCTGCGTCTTGGGGGCTGCTCCATATCCGGTTACGGCCATCTTTATCTCAACCGGTTTGTATTCCGCTATCTCGATTTCGGCCTGCGCACAGGTTAAAATTACTACGCCGCGGGCTTGTCCCACATCAACCGCGGTCTTAACATTACGCGAAAAAAACAATTCCTCAACCGCGGCTTCATCCGGCGCATACTGCTGGATTATTTTCCTTATACTTGCATTTAGCAAAAATAACCTTCTGGGGAATGATTCCCGGGCAGTGGTATCGATATC
>DAOVYW010000258.1 GCA_030635415.1 Candidatus Firestoneibacteriota bacterium | reverse complement strand
TTAAACTGCCAGTTATAGAAGACGCGGATCCGGCCGCAGTGCCGGCACAATGCAAGAGGTTAGGAATTCAAACTCTGGCGGCGGTTTCGAGCGGCGGGAGACCTTATACTACTTTTGACTGGACCGGATCGACCCTGCTGGTTCTCGGCGGAGAAGGGGGAGGTCTGGGGCCGGAAATAATCCGGGCCTGCGGGCAAGCAGTGCAAATTCCCATGCCCGGTGGGACGGAATCCTTGAATGTTGCTGTAGCCGGGAGCATTATGATTTATGAGGCGCTGCGTCAGCGGCGTCTGGCGCTGGCCAGAAAACGGGAGGGTGGAGAGTGAAGGGTCAGTTGGAAACGATTTACCATGAGGGCTGTGAGGCAGTGCAGAAGATTTCCGATCTCAAGGCGCTGGAAGAAATCCGGGTTAAAATCTTGGGGCGGAAAGGAAGCCTAACCGCCTTGCTTCATGGTCTTAAAGATCTGCCATCCGAAAAACGGGCAGCCGCCGGTCAGATGGCCAATGAGGTTAAGCAGCAATTATCGCGATTGATTGAGAAACGGACAGTGGAGTTGAAAAATTTCGGTTGGTCCTCAGACATGAAACAGAACATAGATTCCACGCTGCCCGGCCGGCCTCCGGAAATGGGACGGTTGCACATTTTAAATTGTACGCTGCGGGAAATCGAGGACATATTCACAGCCATGGGATTTGCCGTGGTGGAAGGACCGGAAGTGGAGACGGATTACTATAATTTTGAATCCATGAATTTCCCGGCCGAGCATCCTGCACGGGATATGCACGATACTTTTTTTATCTCGGATAAAATCCTTTTGCGGACCCATACCTCTCCCGTGCAAATGCGCTTAATGGAAGAACAGTCTCCTCCTATCCGCGCGATTATGCCTGGCAAGACCTACCGGGTGGACGATGACGCGACTCATTCCGCCATGTTTCACCAGGTAGAGGGATTGCTGGTTGACCGGGAGGTCTCTTTCGCGGAATTAAAAGCGGTATTGGCTTTATTTATACGTCGTATGTTTGGAGAAGAGGCCCAGTTACGTTTCCGGCCGAGTTTTTTTCCTTTTACCGAGCCTTCGGCCGAAGTCGATATGACCTGTGTAAAATGCGCCGGCCGAGGCTGTTCTTTATGCAAAGGAACCGGATGGATGGAAATCCTGGGCGCCGGGATGGTGCATCCCAAGGTTCTGCGGGCGGGCCGTATTGATCCCGAGACCTATACGGGTTTTGCCTTTGGGATGGGGGTTGAACGCATTGCCATGCTCAAGTACGGTATCGACAATATACGACTTTTTTTTGAGAATGATTTGAGGTTCCTGGAGCAGTTCTAACTTATCATCGGCCGCGTGGCTGATTGCAAAGTTACATTATTAAAATTCCCTATGGAGTAGGGGCACGGCGCGCCGTGCCCCTACCAATGCATAGGTGTTTTTGATTTATTGTAGGGGCGGGCCCCTGTGCCCGCCCAATGATGAATACGCGAGACCTTTTATTCGTATCTCCAACCCTACTTTAAAGCGCGTCTGAGCTTCGGGAAGGCAGTTAGGCATTGCCGGGTTAAGGGCCGGGTGGCTTTCAACAAAGGCGCGGACAGAGTGGAACGCTGGATGATCTGCCAGCGGTAAATACGCGCCAGATGTTCCAGGGCGGTAAGACCAATGATCAGTAGTCCGAGAATAAGGCCGATGCCTAACGCGGCGCCTACGAGATGATCGAGCCATTTAAGACGTATAACTTCAAAAGCTCTGGAAATCAAACTACCGAGAATGGAAATCGTGATAGCCGTGATGAGAAAAAGCACCAGCCATGATAAAATCCGGCCGACAGGCAAGGGAAACTGCCGGAATGAACCGAGCAGCTGGGTATAGTAATGGTTGGCAATTAATACCCCGACAATAAGAGATAAGGCCATGCCGGTCAAATGGATAGCCCGGAGCTTCCAGCCCAGCAGAAATCCCGAGGCCAGACAGATTATAATAATGATGTCTAAAAGATGCATACATCGCTCCCGATTTTTAAATGTTAAGCATGCATATTAACACTTCGAATTATTCTTGTCCAAATTAAATTTAAGCCCGCTACCTCTCCCCGCAAGCCTTTCACGCCTGATGCCG
>DAOVYW010000166.1 GCA_030635415.1 Candidatus Firestoneibacteriota bacterium | reverse complement strand
GCTCGTCATAAAATGCTCCAAAACACATCTCCCATATTGTGCTAGGTTCATAACCTTTTTTAACATGAACAGTTATTCCCTGAGCCGCATATATGCGGGCTATTAAATCGATAAATTCTTTAGTGTGATATCGGACATCACCTCCAACACTTACATGAATATCTCCCTTATCGCCATATTTTTCCTTATATATAAGCGCCCGCGCATACGTATATAGAGCTACTTTATTAATATTCATGAGCACTGCCGGATTATTAATATCCTCCGGATCAGTCACACCTCTATACCCCGCGGTCTTAAGCTGGAAATAATCCTTAATCCATTTTACCAATTTTTCTTTTTGACTCACCTCAGAACTTATCACTAATTTGCCGCTGGCTTTACTTGAAAACTTAGCGCCTATCTCTGTGCTGATTTCCAAAGATTTAACCGGCTCTAATTCAAGATAATAGACAGTTTTTCCTGCTTCCGTTTTCTTTCTCACACCCCGGCGTCCGGCTTGTTCAGCCGCTTCGGTAGTAAGATACTCAAGCGCAGCTTGGGCAGCTGCCAGTTTTTCTTTTTGGCTTTGCTCAAACGCCGCCGGTGTAAATTTGCGACCTCCAGACCATTTCATCTTTTTCGCCAGTTCGGCTGGTGTAAGTACCTGGCCTTGCTTGAGTATTCTATACGCCAGGTTAACCCGGCTCAGCATGGCCCTTACTTCCGAAACAGCTTCCCCGTATGTACCGTTTTTCTCCGGCCCGCCATCGTCCAGCTTTGCTTTGATTCTGGGAGCTGCCAGTTTTATTTCCTCCAGTGTATGATGCAGCAGAAAGGTATTCAACGGGATTTCTTTCTTTGTTAATATTTCCATCTTTTCCACCAATAAATTCCAGTCTTGGGAGAAAACCTCCTCACTTCTATTGGTTTCATCTGAAATTTTCTCCCAGAATATTTTCTCCAATTCCTGCTTTTTCATGGATTCAGCTCTCAAGGATACGGTTTTCAGATTAACCGGCTTTTGTTCAGCCTGCAAAGCAGCCAGGGCGCGCAGCACCAAACTGACAGGATTCTTTTTAAATAGAGTATGTTTCGATTGGATGGCCAATCGGGTCGCGATCTCGGTATTCCGGCTCTGCTCCAGGTTGCCGGCGGGAAAAGCCTTAATGCTTGGGCCCATGGCATTTATGAAATTAAAAACTCTTTGTATTACTTCCGAGTAAGGCGAAAGGTTGGAATGTATACCTATCTGCGCGCTGATTTCCTGGCCGGCATCACCCTTAATCTGGTCTGCCCGCAGATTCAGGAAAGCTGCAACCACTGTCGCTTTAGGACATAGTTCCTGTATTCTCTGGGCCGTGGATTTTTCATCAGTATAGATAGTATGCGTCAAAGGTTCCTTGACTCCCCTGCGCATCTTCCTGGTTTCAACTTTACCCAACCGGTTAGCCATGGAGATGATAACAAGTCCTTCCTGGTTTAATACATCTTTAAGTTTCTCAACTTCCCCTTCCACGTATTCGGCATCAACTGCCAACATCACGATCCCGCCCGCTTTAGCCGCTGCCTTCGCTGCTTCTAAATTTGTCATGCCAACTATTTTACTTTTTTTATTGCCCTGTTCTTCCCATTGTCGCTCAAATTTTTTTGCTGTGTTTCCGGCTTTTTCCCGGGCGGCATGTTCAGCCGACGTGGTTGCCTCCCTGACCGAGGAACCCACTATTAATTTGTCCACCTCCATTCGGTTGCCCATTGCATAAATGTCTTTAGCCATATCGCCGGTCCCGCCGAGGATGGCTACGGTTTGGTAAGACGCTGGGGAGGATAGTCCCGGCTGTCTTGTTGGGGTTATAGCGCCTTTTAATACCATTAACATGCCGAGTATGAACATCAGCGGCGTTATGCTCTCGGCGCGGGTTTCGCTACCTATTCCACTAACTGCGTGCTCCCAACCTTCTTCCGAGATCTGTTCAACTGCCTCTGCAAGTCTAATTTTGGCCCACTTAGCTTCTGAGATTATTTTCATAAGTATTCGGTTGACTTTATCCGTGTCTTCCAGACCTAGATGTTCAGCTAATTCGCTAATGGTTTGAAATTCCCTTTTGCTTCCGGCCTCTAACTTCTGAAAAAGTAATATGGCTAATTCCAATTCATACGTATCCTTCAGATTCTCTGCAAATCTGTCGATATTCTCTTGGTCATTTTGGTTTTTCAGGATATCTCGCAGCTCCGCTTTAAGCTTTGGGGTTAATATACTGTTTGTCCCTAAGCTTACCAGAGCGTTAATTCCAGCCGACAAAACTCCGAACAGTAATATTCCCACCGGGGCATTAGATAGAATGAAATAACCCGAAAGTGTCAGCCAAGCGCTAATCAGTATGTATATCGCACCCATTCCCATTAAAAGCCGAAGTGAATATTTTTTCCATTCTTCTATAGAATCCACTTTATATATTAGGATTAAACCCATAGCTCCAAAAATGATCAGTGGGGCTACAAACAGGCCGGCCGGCATTCCAATAGGTGAACCAAAAATATTTATTGACCAATAAGCTGCCATAGAAAGCACACCAATGATTGAATAAAAATATCCTAATCTCGTGAGATTATCTGATATTAGTCCTTCGTTCGCCTCTCGCTCTTCTTCAACTACATCTTTTATAGGTGCATTTGCTACCAGAACCATTGTAACTAGCGCGACCAGAAGTTTGGCATTGGCCAGCCGACCGGCCAAGTTCACCTGTACTAAATTTCCAATCTGAGAAATATGAGGGATGATTACCATAATAGCCCCAACTGCCAGAAATGCTCCAAATACCGGGAGCGTGATGCTTCCGAAAGCCAGTAAACCTAGTCCCACAGACACTGCCAGGCCACCCGCAGCATATGATGCAACACGCGCCATATCCAGGCCATCTCCGGCAATGGTGTTATTCATCCAGGCCCGGATGCGCTGGGCCAGGGACACGGGCCGGGTTGACAAGGTTGATAATTCCGCTAATACGGCCTCTTTGTGATTCGGATCTACTATTAATGTCATCACTCCATTTACGCCTAACTCCCCCGCTACATTTACATTATCAGCATTGAACCTCGTGTTATGCGTAAGCATAGTTAAATTTGGAAAGTGCGCTACCAGGACTTGCTTGACTCTTTCCACGCTCTGTAGAACTACTCCGAATTTGCTCAGAGTATATTCTTCGGCCATCAACTTATATTCCGCCAAAACCTCTGCTGCGCTGGTCTGCTTCGAACTTGCCCAGGCAAGCGCGCCAGCTTTTAAAAGGGTAATTATAGTGGTCACATTCAACCGCTCTTTTGGGCTCAAGGCTAGAAATTCTGCCAGAGTCATCACCTCATAAGAATTCCCATTGGTCTGCCGCGACATTATTGGAATGCCCAGGATATTCTGGTTCTGCGCCAGGAGTTTTTCCAGAGGCGTGCGTTGCTCACGCAGGAGCGCGAAGTAGGGGTTCACAATGTCCTGCCGGCTCAGGCGCGGCTTGATGCATAAATAGGAAACGCCTTTTTGCTTCAACTCGTCCAGAACCATATCCGTGTGGTACCCGCCGGTTACCAGCATGGAAACCTTGGCCTGGTGTTTTTGCATGCGGGTCATGATATTCTCCACAAACGCCCGGCTGCGATCATCCGCCACCTGGTAAAAACTCCTTACTTCTCCCAGGTACTCATCCAGCTTGTATACTTCCGCATCCAGGATAAACTCTTCCAAATCGTCATGCCGTGCGATGAAATCCAGGAATTTCTGTACTCGGAAGCCTTCCGGCGCAACACGGTACTCAGCCAGGTCCTGGGGCGAGGCGGAAATATTGACCAGCTTTTCCATAATATCCAGGCGGTGCTCCAGCAGGTCCAGTTTCTCCTGCTCCGTGCTGGTGTACATCCCGGCCCGCAGGCGGCGGTCCAGCAGATCCAGCTCATGGAAGAGCCCGTCCGAATCCACCAAGTCGGAAAATATTGCTTTCCGTTTGGACACATACGCTCTCAGGTTGGGATACAAGGAGAGTTCTTCCCGGCCTCCTCGCCTCGCAAAACCATACAAATATACACTGTACTTCAGCAGAGAGAGATCTCCCTCGCGAAAGTCCTGCTTCTTCTTATCCAGAGCTGTAAGCGCCGGATTGTAAATTTCTCTTTTCAGCTCGTCCAGGGTCTCGCGCAGGTCAAAAATATATCCCTGGCTTTCATTATTAAGAAACTTCATTACCGTGGTCCGGTTATGCGCGTACAGGCCGGCGTTCTCAATGCCTTCCAGCCGGATGCGATGTTGACCGGTTGCCGCGTACATCTCAGCCCCGGTCAGCTTGCCCTGCTTGACCAAATAATGCGCGGTCTCTTTTTTTACTTCCGTAACCGGAAAGCTCGAGATAGCAGTGGCATTCACCGGCAATGACGCGCCTTCTATACCCACCAGTTCCAGACCATGCTCTCCGGCCAGAACGTCTATCATCTTGGCGATATTGTTCTGCACCTCATAGTTGCAGTGCAGGTCCTGCACATGCACTACCAAACGGTCGCTTCCCTGGAAGGATTGAGTAATGGTCCCCAGCTTGTGCGCAATCTTAACCGGCTGCTGGTTGAACATAACCAGGTTAGTTGGCCCGGGAAAAGACGCGGCTTCAAACGCCCAGGTCAGATAGGGAAATACAAATGTGACCGAGACTAGTATGGAGATAATTTTCGCCCATACCCGGCGCCGCGGTTTATACCATTCGGCCATAGAGGTAAAATATTCAACATTTGCTTTCATGTTTGACATCTCTTTAACTCCTCATGAGTATTTATTTGATTTATTTGATTTATGGGATTTTTTTATTTAACAGAAGTATATCACTAGAAATTATCAATATCAAGTCAAGGCTACATTATTTTTCTGATTATATAAAAGCATTTTGCTATATGTCTCGTTTTGCTACACTTGCAGGGTAATAGTGTGGATGCTTCACTAAAAGTCATTTTTTCAGAAATCCCCCTCAATCCCCCTGATATGGCTGACGGGTACGCCCTGCCGAGCATACAAATAAAAAAGGGCGGACACGGAGGTCCGCCCCTACATAATTACTAATTTTGAATCTCAAATGCTCTGCCAAATTTTCGTCTGGCGTAAATTTGGCGTCCCCAACGGGATTCGAACCCGTGTCGTCGCCTTGAAAGAGCGATGTCCTAGGCCTCTAGACGATGGGGACGTAAAACAGCTTATTATTATGGATGAATAATATAAATGATGTTCTCCGAACTTGCAAGATAATTGTGGCCTATAGGGAAATTATTTTCTGATACAGCTCCTGGTATTCCCGGGCGGAGCGCTCCCAGGAGAAATCGGCGGTCATGGCGTTTTTCATCAAGCGGGTCCAGGCCGTTTTATCCTTAAAAACTCCGAGCGCTTGCTTGATGGCCGCCAGCAGCGCCTCGCCGGTATAGGGCCCAAAAGTGAAGCCATTGCCTTGGCAGCCGTTAAAATCAATCACTGTATCCGCCAGACCACCCGTACGGCGTACAACCGGAATGGAACCATAGC
>DAOVYW010000109.1 GCA_030635415.1 Candidatus Firestoneibacteriota bacterium | reverse complement strand
CGTCGGGTACGCGCCGTTCCCATCAAAAAAGAGATTATTGTAGTGGATGATGCCTCCACGGATGCCACCGGTGAAATAATCAAGACGCTAACCGGGCCTGAGCTGAAATATATTCGAGTTCCCGTCAACCGCGGGAAAGGGGCGGCGCTGCGGGAAGGATTTAAATACGCGCGCCATGAGGTAGTGGTTATTCAAGATGCGGATCTGGAGTATGACCCCAGGGATTATCCGGATTTGTTGGAACCCATAATAATGGGAGAGGCGGATGTGGTTTATGGCAGCCGTTTTTTAACCGGCAAGTCCCGGCGGGTGCTTTTTTACTGGCATTCGGTGGTGAATAAGTTTTTAACGACCTTGACTAATATGGTTACGAATTTAAATCTAAGTGATATGGAGACATGTTATAAAGTGTTTCGCCGGGAAATCATCCAGGGGATTGAATTGAAGGAAAACCGTTTTGGAATTGAACCGGAAATGACCATCAAATTAGCCAAAAAACGAGCGCGTTTTTTCGAAGTGGGTATTTCATATCATGGGAGAGCCTATCAGGAAGGAAAAAAAATCAGGTTTAAGGATGCTATCCGGGCATTATTCTGTATTTTCAAATATAGTATTTGGAGATGAGTATTTCTGATATATTACGAGAATTTTAAATTAAAATATTAATATACGAAAATATTAATAAAACTATAAAATGGGATTGCGAGGATATCGTAACGATAATCAACGTAAGGGAATGGAAACAATAAACATGAATCCACAGAAGATGCCGCTTGATACTTTGGAGAAACTAACCGAAGCGCGAAATTATAATCAATGGATTTATAAACTGTGCCAGCCCTATTTGGGCGCAAGAATCCTTGAAATTGGGAGCGGTATTGGAAATATGACAGGGATTTTTCTGGGACATGGCAGCCGGGTTTTGGCAACGGATATGGATCCCCAGCGCCTGGATAAACTCAGGAAGCAATGGCCGGAACAAAAAAAATTAGATATTGCCGCATGGGACCTGAATAAAGCTGCGCCGGAAAAAGTAAGCAACTTTAATCCGGATACGATACTTTGTATTAATGTTCTGGAGCATATTGAAAATGACCTTGCCGCTTTGCAACGGATGTCCAGCCTGCTGGTAACCGGCGGAAAGCTGCTGCTGTATGTTCCGGCTTTAGCGTGGATATATGGCACCTTGGATGCCGAATTGCATCATTTCAGAAGGTATGGCATGAAAGAAGTTGGGGAAATTACGGACCAAGCCGGTTTTATCCGGGAGAAACTTCATTATGTAAATATGTTAGGCGTGCCGGGCTGGTGGTGGAATAACCGTATCATAAAAAGCCGATGTTTTTCCAGCAAACAGGTAAAATTATTTGACCGGCTGGTGCCTCTGGCCGCCTGCCTGGAACAATGGCTTAAGCCATGTTTAGGGCAATCTCTTTTTTACGCCGGAATCACGCTTTGAGGCCGGATATAAAGGCAAGAGGGTAAAATATTTACTGTGAGAATTTTATTTTTAAACCATAATGTTATCTGGCGTTCCACTTTTTACCGCTGCTATCATCTGGGGCGGTATTTAGTGAGACGTGGACATCAAGTGACAATTTATACGATTCATCCCACACGGCGTTGGGGAATTGAGCAAATCAACCTGCAAGGCGTGCAAGTGGTGCAGTTTCCGGATTTATTCTGGGGAATCGGGCGTTCCGGATGGGATCCATGGGACTTATGGCATCGCTGGAAAAGAGTTCGCAACGAAAATTATGATTTGGTACATGCTTTTGATTCCCGGCCAATAGTAATCCATCCGGCCCTGGCAATCAAACATAGCGGCGTTCCCTTGGTTATGGATTGGGCGGATTGGTGGGGCCGGGGCGGAGCCATTGAGGAACGCTCCAACCCGTTGATTAAAATATTATTGGGCGCCATAGAAACCTGGTATGAGGAACATTTTCGGACCGAGGCGGATGGAACCACGGTTATTTCTTCCGCCTTGCAGGAAAGAGCGGTTTCTTTGGGTGTGAGACCGGAAACTATTAAGAAAATAACCGGTGGCGCTGACGTAGAGAATTTTACACCGCGTGACAGAAATAAAACCCGCCAAGCTCTGGGTATTCCGGCCGGTGTGAAAATTATGGCCTTTATGGGATTTGTCCATTATGACCTTGAACTGGTTTTGCGGGCCTTCGGACGCTTATACCGGAGGGATAAAAACATTCGCTTACTTTTAGTAGGGAAACCTTCTCCCTTAACCCGGCGAATTGCCCGTGAGGAAGGATCCGAATCGGGAATAATAGAATACGGGATTGTTCCTTATGAGAAGATCCCTGATTATATGGGCTGTGCCGATATTTTTCTGCTGCCATATGCGCGTAAGCAGGCCAATATTGGCCGCTGGCCTAATAAAGTAGGCGATTACATGGCCATGGGACGTCCGATTGTGTCTTCACCGGTGGGAGAAATGGCGCATTTATTTAACCAGGAACCGATCGGCCGGCTGGCTTGTGATACCATTGAAGATTTTGCGGAGGCTGCTTGGAAATTATTGCAAGATCCGGAAACCTGTAGGAAAATGGGGCAGGCGGCCAGAGCGGTGGCGGAGCAGAGGTACTCATGGGAATATTTAGCCGTTGGGTTGGAAAAATTCTATGAAAAGATTGTGGCAGGAGTCCGGCGTAATTAGTTACTGTTGCGGAAAACTATTTTTTTTTATTACTGGAGTTGTGTCATTCCCGCATGCCTTTAGCGGGAATCCAGCGGCGTTGATTTTAAAGGTTTAAAAGTCACTGGATACCCGATAAAATCATTCGGGTATGACAACTCTTTTAGAAAACAGCCTTTCCGCTACTAATTAAGAAATGAAATAAACTATTCAGCAATTTAACTAAAAAAGGATCAAGCTTATGTTCAATCTTTCCAAACGGATAATTAATGCCATGATTTTATTGCTTTGTGATATAGGCGCATTACTAGGTGCGTTTCTAACGGCTTACCATCTCAGAACCCGGTTCGAAATATTTGTTCAGGTTCAGCCTATCAATGAATATGTATTGCCGCTCATGGCGCTGATCGGCATTATTGTGCTGATGTTTTATAAGCAGGGGCTTTATCGCGATATCCGAGATCTTTCCATGATTGAGGAGTATGCCAATATTATTAAAGCGCTTACTTATGCTTTTCTAATAGCACTGGCATTGACATTTTTTCTTAAACTATATGAGAGATCGCGGGTACTGGTTTTTCTTTCTTGGGGAATAGCGCTGATATTTCTGGTTATTGCAAGATTTGGTTACTATAGTATTCTCAAGCAGGTGCGGGCGCGCGGCTGGAACCGGCTGAGGGTTGCCGTCGTGGGATCTGATAAAAAAGTCCGGGCGGTTGGGCATCTGCTTAAGCAATATCCTCAGTTGGGATATTATGTGGCGGTCAAGGTGATATTGCCGCGGGATGTTTCTCCGCGCTCGGATAACTTGCGAAAAAAAATCGATCACGAAATATTATCGCGCTACCGGTGTGGACAAATCGACAGCGTGATTATTTCGGATACGGTCAAGAATTACCACCACATTCTGGAAGTGCATGAATTATTTAATGAATACCGGATACCACACCGAAATGTCACGGAAGCTTTTGATCTGGCCGGTTTTAAGGCACCTTCGGGCGAAGGACTGGAAGGACTCATGAATAGTCTGGATGAGGGTCAGACCAGCGGTGGTTATAAAGTATTGAAGAGATTTATTGACGAAGTGGTCTCGCTGAGCATTATGCTTATCACTTCTCCGCTCTGGCTTCTGATTATACTGGCTATAAAGTTTGATTCCCAGGGTCCGGTTTTTTTTCGTCAGGAAAGAGTAGGGTATCATGGCCGCAGGTTTTTTATATACAAGTTCCGCTCTATGGGGATGGATACGCCTAAATATGCCAAGACTCCGCATAGAAAAGGCGATCCGCGCATTACCAAGGTCGGCGCTTTTCTGCGTCGCACCAGTCTGGATGAATTGCCCCAATTAATCAATGTTATTAAAGGTAATATGAGTCTGGTGGGTCCCAGGCCGGAAATGCCGTTCATAGTCGAAAAATATAAGCCCATTTACCGCTGCCGGCTGTTAGTCCTGCCGGGCTTGACCGGATTATGGCAGGTCTCCGGAAGAACCAATAAACCCTTGGAAGAAAATATAAAATATGATTTATATTATATGAAAAATCAGTCGCTGCTCCTTGATTTGGTTATTCTTCTGAGAACCATTCCTACCGTACTTTTCGGCAAGGGAGCGTATTAAGGTGCTGTTGCTCTTCATCTTAGCCCTGGTCCTGGCTGCCGGGATTATTACTTTTTATAAACCCTGGTACGGTCTTGTGGTTATAGCACTGATTAATCCCATGGATATTCCCATAGAACTGGGAATTACTATCCATACCAATGAATTTATTTTAGCCGGTATTTTCACAGGATGGCTCCTGCATATTCTGCGAAGAAAAGCCGGATCGCCGATTTCCCGGTCGGAATTATTTTTAGCGGCCCCCTTTATAATAGCATTATTGCTATCAGCCCTGAATGCCTATGAAATAAGTTCAGTATGCAAGCAGAGCCTGCGCTGGCTCCAGTTAATTATTCTGGCCTGGTATGCGGCTAATGCTTTGCGCTCGGAGCGCGAAGTCAGGGTTGCTATTCTAGTTCTGATAATTACGGGAGCTTTGGTCTCGATTTTAGGTATTATTCAGACCCTGGCCGGTCCGGATTCAGCCATGAATTCCGGTCTGGAGCTTTTAACCCTTTATTCAGGAACTACTATGCGGGCCTACAGTACTTTCGGCCATCCCAATCAATTCGCCGGATATATTATTCTGGTTATTCCCCTGGCTTTTATTCAGTTTGTGGAAGCCCGCCAATACTGGGAGCGGTTTATCCTGGGTTTGGCCGCGGTAATAATGATCACAGCCCTGATTTTTACCTTTACCCGAGCCGCCTGGCTGGCAGTTTTTCTAGTTGGGTTGGTTCTGATATATATGAATGTTCCAAAAAAGCTTCTCTGGATCGGTGTTCTGCTAATCGCTATCAGCGTTACGGTTTTCTTGCTTAATCAGGGCCCCCTGGAAAAAGCCCGCCAGGCCGTGCTAAAACGGGTAACCTCGCTGGGGCATCCGGGACAGGAAGATTCCGTGAGTTTTCGCAAGGTTTGCTTTATCACTGCCGTGAAAATGTTTCAACAGCATCCTCTGATTGGATTCGGGGCCGGAGAATACGAACGGAATATCCGGAAGTACTTTAATGAGGATTATTATGCCTGGCAGGCCATGGATAAGCATATTCATAATCTGTATCTTCAGATCCTTATAGAGACCGGATTACTGGGGCTGTTCAGCTTCCTTCTTTTAATAGCATATTATCTTACCACCATGATTAAGGGTTTTTTTCGATTGCCGCGTGGATATCCCCGGCAGGTACTTTCCGGTCTGATAGCCGGAAGCATAGCTTTCCTGATTCATAATAATTTCGATGTTTTAACGATATTTGCCCGCGGTATTCATTTCGGGATAATCATAGGTATGGGATTGGCCATAGCCCGTTGGAAATTGGTCCCAACCGGCCGGTGTAATTCCCCGGTGGGAGGATAAGCATGTCTGCCGGTCCGCCGAAAGTATCCATCGTAATTCCAGCTTACAATGAAGCGCCGCGTCTTCTGAAAACCCTGCGGGCTATAGATGCATATTTAAAAGGCCGGCATCGGCAATATGAAATAATTATTGTGGATGACGGCAGTAGTGACCGCACAGTGGAAATTGCGCGCGGTTTTGTGCCCAGAGCCGGAAATATGCGGGTGCTTAAAAACCATCGCAATCTCGGCAAAGGCGCTGCGGTCCGGCAAGGCATAGCTGCGGCCCAAGGAGACCTGATTCTGTTTTCCGACGCGGATCTTTCCACGCCTATTCAGGAGCTGGCTCAGCTTGAAAAAGCGGTGCAAGCAGGGGCTGACGCGGCTATTGCCTCCCGGGGCATATCCGGGTCCCGGGTGCCAACCCGCCAACCTTTTTACCGGGAACTAATGGGAAAGATATTCAACCTGTTGGTGCGGGTAATAACTCTGCCGGGCATATATGATACCCAATGCGGGTTCAAACTTTTTAGGCGTCCCATCGCCCAGTCGGTTTTTCAAAAGCTGACCATAACCGGTTTTGGATTTGACGTAGAGGCGCTTTACCTCATCCGGAAATCCGGGGGGCGCATCGCCGAGATTCCGGTGGAATGGCACCATGCCCGGGGATCCAAAGTGTCACCCTTACGGGACGCTTGGCGAATGTTAATCGATCTTTTCCGGATTCGCATGCGGCATCGCGTCCCATGAATCTGGCGCAGACTTTTGCCCGGAATGTCTTTTTTAAAGGGCTGGGAGAAATTTTCATCCGTCTGGTGTCCTTTGCATTTGTGGTGCTGGTGGCACGATCGCTTGGCGGGAGCGACTTTGGAGTTTTAAATTTTGCTTATTCTTTCGCCCTGCTTTTCGTGGTAGTGATTGATTTTGGTTTAAACCCTCTCCTGGTCCGGGATGCGGCGCGGGAACCTGCGCGGCTGCCGCATATTTTTTATAACTTCTTAATCGTAAAAACCGTTTTGGCCCTGTTGTTTGGCGTGGCGGTGCTGGTGGGACTGAGCATAGTCGCGCCGGAACCGGCCATGCGCCGGGCAGCTTACTGGCTGGCCGCTTTTGTAATGCTCAACTCTTTTACCGAGTTTTGCAATACCGTGTTTCACGCCCGCCAGCAGATGCAGTTTGAGGCCGCGGTAATGGTTTTTCAGAAGTTGGCCTTACTGGGATTTGGGCTGCTGGCCTTGGGCCTGGGCTGGGGCTTGTACGGCGTGGCCGGGGCCTATGTGGCAGCAGGCGGGTGCGGCCTGGCCATAGCGCTGGGAATACTCATTCACGCCGGATTTATTAAAGGGAGCTGGAAACCTGATTTCGGCTTTCTTAAATATATCTGGCGCCAGGCCTTGCCCTTGACTCTGACTACCCTGTTTGTAAGCCTGTATTTCCGCATTGATATGACAATTCTTTCGAAACTCCGGCCGGCCGAGGAACTCGGCTGGTACGGAGCCGCACATAAGTGTGTTGAGGTGTTTATGGTAATTCCGGCAATTTTGGTTATAGCGGCTTTTCCAGGGTTTTCAAAACTTTTCCTGGAAGACCGGCGGAAACTGGCCGAAGCGTCGGTGAAAGTCATACGGATTCTCATGATATTAGGTATTCCTTTGGCAGGCGGTATGGTTGTTCTGGCCCGGCCTCTGATGATTTTGATTTTTGGTCCGGCTTATGCCGCTTCCGGGTATGCCTTGGCCTGGCTTTCAATTGCCATGTGTTTTATTTTCCTTAATTATCCACTTTCCTATATTTTGATTTGCAGTGAGCGTCAGAAAGTGAATGCTTTGGTATCCGGAATAGCCGTAATCGTGAGCGTGGGAGCAAATCTTTTTCTCATTCCCAAGTTCGGTTATCTAGGCGCGGCCGTTTCAGCCGTGCTAACCGAAATTTTTCTATTAGCGGCTTACTTCCTGGCGGTAAGCCGCTGCTTATTTCCGCTTCCCATGCTTGTTCCCCTGGTTAGGGTAATCGCGGCGACCGGTATTATGCTCGTGCCGGTCTGGTTCCTGCGCAGTATGCATCCTTTAATTGCAGTATCAACCGGAATAATTGTTTACCTGGCAGCGGTCTGGTTGATGAGGGCGATTCAGCCGGAAGATATTAATCTTCTACGCCGGGCCGTAAAGAGAGGTGCGGATGCCTGATCTTCGCTTGTCAGTAATAGTTCCGACTTATAATCGCAGAGCCTTGCTGGAACAGCTTTTAGATTCGCTCAAGGCCTTGCGTATTTCGCCGGGCGAGATGGAAGTTATTGTGGTGGATGACGGCTCAACGGATGGTACTGCTATGATGCTGGCGGCCCGGCATGATCCATATCCGGTTCAATTTTTACAT
>DAOVYW010000022.1 GCA_030635415.1 Candidatus Firestoneibacteriota bacterium | reverse complement strand
CAGGAGTGCTAGGGGTATAATGGCGCCGATGCAGCGATACCCTTGCGGCGCCTCAATGGTTAAAAAACCCGGGACCAGGGCCACTAAAAACCAGAACAGTCCCAGTACTGCATGACGCCGGTTTAAGTGGGTAAGCGCCCAGATTATCCCCAATCCCAGAAGCAGACCGGTAAACGGATCCAGCATAGGGACTTCCGGTATATTATGCCGGCCATTGCAATCCCCAAAGAAATTAAACATCAATAATGTAGTCTTGATATTACTCCCTAAAGCGCTGAGCGCCTGATCCGGAGGCACATGGTTGAAGATGAGAACCTGGTCATTGCGGACAAAAAAGCGGTCCGGCTGGGTTAGGGCAAAATACCCGAGGGGCGCAAAAACCACGAGTGAGACCGCGAGAAAGACCAGCAGGCCGTGCCATTGTGCTTTAAGAAAATTCCGGTCCCAGGCCAGTTGCAGTACCATATACGGACCAAGTACCAAAGGCACCAGGTTAGAAGCATAATAAGTATACAATCCCAGGGAAACCGCCAGGCCTGAGAGCGCCATGTGCCAGCGATTCCTGGTTTCCATGCCGCGCAATAAAAAATAGGCCGCAGCCGCGCCAAACATGGGAGTGGCAATGCCCACAAAATTTATTCTGGAAAAATTAATATGCCAGCGCATCAAGGCCAGAAGCAGGGCCGCGGCCAGGGCCACTGGCCAGGAGACCATGCGCCGCACCAGGAAATAAAACATGGCTACAGTCGCGGTTCCGAGCAGGGCCGGAACAAATTTAGTGGCATAGGCGGAAATACCGCCGAGCTTCATGGCCACTCCAATAAAATAATGATAAAGCGTGGGAAGCGGCGCGTCCGGCGGGCCGAATATTGGCAGGTAATTTGAATCTTGTATAATTCTCTGGCCGATAAAGGCGTTCACCGCCTCATCAAAAAAATAGCCGTTCGGCACTTCTGACAAACGCCACACCCGCACCATCAGGCCGATCAGCAGGATCAGCGCCAGGAGGCCGGCTTCCAGCAGGCGATTACTCTCCAGCCGTGAAGGCAGCTTGTCCGGCTGCTTCCGGAAAGCCATTCCGGCAAGAATGGCCCCGCCCAGCCAGAGCCAAAGTCCGGCGTTTAAATGCCGGGCCAGGAGTTGCTCCTGGCCGAACCAGACCAGTACCACGGCCGCGGCCAGCAGCGCGGGCTTATATAGGCTATGCCATTTTATCAGGCGCTCGCCCCAGGTTTTAGGCGCAGAAGGTTTTCGTTCCTGGATTTTAGCAGCAACGGCTTTTTTTCGGCCGGGTTTACGTCGTAATGCCATTTTGTTTTTCATTCCTTGCGTTATGAATTTTCCCCTCTGCTTTTTCACTTCCTGCTGGTGGCAGCAATATTAGCTTATAAAAACTTGCTTTTCAAGCAAAATGAAGCAAAAGCTGTATCCGATTACTTACAGCACGAAAAAGGCACCTGCGGTATCCGGTTCCGGAATTAGAGAGCATCCAACCAGGCCGGGAAGTGCAGCACAGCTATTTTTTGTGAGAGCAGCCGTTGGATAGGCGCGGCATTTATATAGCGAAAAAACCCAAAGGAACCACGAATGAAGACTGCCGCACAGAAGTTGAGGCCAGAGTCACATTTTCATATGTCATGAGTCAATTTAGCCGGATTTCATCAAATGACATATGAAAATGTGGGTACCGTTGGTTTAATATGTTGACAGATAGTACTCCGGCGAGTTGCCGTTGGTGCCATCATGGCCGTTGCCCGAGTCGTCGGTTATCCCCGCAGCGCCAATATTTGTCTCAAAAAACAGCGAGGGATCATCCAGGTCGCCCCCATCATAGGCCGCTATCTCCGGCAGGGAAAGTTTCCGCTTAAGCCAGGCCTGATGACCTATGACAATATCCGGCTCAGCATACAGATCACCTTCACCCTTGAGTGGATCGACATCTTGTCCCCCAAAAAACAAGCTGTTTGTATTGGTGCTGTCATCCATAGGGAGAACGGAACTATTTACAGCCCTAAGCTCGCCGTCAACATATAATTCCAGCGTGGTTGTAGCTGTGTCGTATTGGAGGCATATCGTGTACCAGGTATTTTCCTGGAAAGAGGCGTCGTATTGGACGCTTTGCCATCCGGCGCTTCGAACCCAAGCATAAACCATACTCGAAGATATTTGTATAGCAACATCGCCGGTTTTATCTTCCCAGGCACAGCCACGGAAAAAATGCCAGCCGTCCATACTGGCCCCCAAGGGACGCTTGACTTTCTCGATAATGGACCAATCGGTCCCATTTGTAAAACCTTCCATAGTGCCAAAATCAATATAATCCTCGTCCGCGGCTTGACATTCGACCACATGTACTATGACCGGCGTAGCTGTATAACTAGGCGTACTTGTAGGCGTGATTGTAGGCGTGGTTGTGAAAGTAGGCGTGATTGTAGTGGTGGTTGTAATTGTGAATGTGGTCCTAATCGTAGGCGTACATGTCGGGCTGTATACTCCGGTTGTAGTCGGCGTAGCGGTAGCGGTTCCGGCTGCGCCGGAAACAGTTGGCGTAGCCGTGCATGAGGGAGATGGGTCTGGCAAAAGAATAGTTTTCGCGTTAGCCGGGGCGGAATAATCAGAAAAACCCGCAGAATTATACGCCCTTATACGATAGAAATAAGTTGTATTAGGTAACAAGCCCATGTCCTGGTAGACAGTCGCGTTTTCTCCGACTATCGTAATTTCACGATAAGCGCCCTCATCTGTTTTTCTCTCTATTTTAAATCCTTGTTCATTATCGGAATTGTCTTGCCAGGACAGGTCTATTTGCCCGGACGAAGAAACCAGGGCTTGAAGTTTGCTGGGCGCCGACGCAGACGGAATCACGCCTTGCTCCTGTCCTTTTTTAATTACCTGCTCCGCCCCGCCCGCGCTGCCAAAACCATAAAAGAAAGCATAAGACGCCGAATGCGCCAAAATAATCGCAATTAAACAACCTAACAATATTCTTGTTTTCATTTTACTTTTCCTCCTTTTTTTCTACAACTCAGTCTTGCTTCGTTACGTTTACCCAAAACTTGCTTTTGCATTATTATCCCGGTTTTTCGGTCTTAAACCTTTATTTAAAATAAAAAGTCACTCCCAAGTTAAATATTAATCCCAGTTCACCTATGCCGCCCAGGGAACTCCATATATCAACATAATACAAACCAACATCCGCTCCGATACCCAGATATTCAGTCACTAATAACTCGGCCCCTCCAAATCCTCCAATATTGAAACCACCGGTTACATATTCCGATAAAATCCAATCAAATTCAGCTCCCACATAAGGAAGAACCGTAATTGTTCCTGGTACCTCGGTCAATATAAAATACCCTCTTGCTCCCAGCAGAGTATTGTTGGAAGCAAATTGACCTCTTCCTTCTGCCATCCAATTATCATTAATGCAGTATCGCGCCTGAATACCAGGCCAATTGGCGCCCACCCCGAAACGTCCGGCTAATTCTGTGGCCTCGCCCACAGAGGCCAGAAAAAATAAAGTTAGAAGTAATAAACATACTCTTTTAATCATAATTCCCCTCCTGAAAACTGATAAGTGATTGCTTCCATGAAATGTAGCAAAAGCCGGCGCCGACTGTCAATTAAAAATAAGGGTCTTCTCCTTGCCGGCCGAAGCGGACAGTACAGAGCCCCAAAGGCAAACTGAAATGGAGCAGGATATACGGTTCTGGTTTACATAACTAGATTAATATGCTATATTTAGACGAATGAAAAAAGAAGGATGGACTACTATGTCTCATGCTTTGGCACTTGATACTTTGGCGTATGCAAAAAAATTAAAAGCGGCCGGCTTCACAGAAGAACAGGCTGAAGTACAGGCTGAAGCCTTGGCCGAAATGTTTGACGAACAATTGGCAACCAAACATGATATTAAAGAAGTAGCACGTGATCTTAAAGAATTAGAGTTGCGCCTCAGACATGATTTAACCCTGCGCATAGGTATTATGCTGACTACCGGCATAGCCATAGTCGCGACCTTAGTAAAACTGTTATAACCGCTGTTGTTTTCCTGCCCGGTATTTCCGGCCTTAAAGGCGCATAGCGCGTATCCTGGATCCCGCTTATAATTTGTGCCTCGCAGCTAATATATTAAATACTTTTACGACTCCTACCGGCAAAAACCAGGATTATTCTCCATGCTTCCCCACAAATCTCCTGATCCCCGTAATTACCGTACGAATTTGTGCATCGCTGATTTCGGGGGCAATCGGCAGGCAGAGCACCTGCCCAGCAGCTTGTTCGCTGACAGGAAATTTTCTGCGGGCTGAGGGAAACCGGGCTAAAACCGGCTGGCGATGAAGCGGTATGGAGTAATGAATACTGGTTCTGATACCCTGTTTCGCAAGATAACCCCGCAACGCCTCGCGCCGCGGGGTTTGCAGAACATACTGGTGATAAACATGCTCAGCCCCGGGCCGGACCGAAGGCACCGCTACGCCTGTCTCCCGCAATCCCCGGTCATAAGCCAGGGCCAGGGATTGCCTCCGTTCATTCCAGGCCGATAAATAATTAAGTTTAATCCGCAGGGCCGCGGCCTGGATCTCGTCCAGGCGGGAGTTGAACCCCAGCTCAGTATGGTAATACTTTTTATCCGCTCCATGCTGACGAAGCCGGCGCAGCCGGGCGGCCAGGCGGGCATTATTAGTCAGCACCATGCCGGCATCGCCCAGGGCCCCAAGATTCTTGGTCGGAAAAAAGGAAAGGCAGCCCATATCCCCCAGGGCGCCCACGGGCCGGCCGCGCCAGCGCGCGCCTATGGCCTGGGCCGCGTCCTCGATCACGGCCACTTTGGCCTGGCGGGCCAGCTTCAATAAGGCCGTCATATCAGCCGACTGGCCGTAAAGATGCACCGGTATAATTGCCCGGGTTTTTTTTGTAATCAGCCGGCTCACTTGCTTGGGATCCAGATTAAAGGTATCCGGTTCAATATCCGCCAATACCGGGGTGGCGCCGGCCAGGAGAACCGCGGTGGCGGTGGCAATAAAACTAAAATCCGGTATAATGACCTCATCCCCGGCCCCAATATCCATGGCTTTGAGCGCCAGTACCAGGGCATCCGTTCCGGAATTAACCCCAATACCGTAGCGGGCGCCGCAAAAACCCGCCACTTCGGACTCCAGCGCCTCTACCTCGGGCCCCAGAATAAACTTTGAATTTTCCAGCACCCGGCCCATGGCTTGTAGCAAAGGCTTTTTCAGGGCCTTGTGCTGAGCGGGTAAGTCGAGAAAATTTATACCTTTTTTTTCCGCCGTCTGCCGGGTCGGCATCCGGTTCTGCTTTTTTGTCAGTTTTTTCATAATTTTCCTTTTTGGTAATATATTCGGAAGTTTATAACATAAATCATTTTACTGTTCAATGTTAGAAAATCGAGATGATAGATAAACCAAGGATATTCTCGTGCCTAGGAGTCTGTCGGACTTAAGTACAAAATCGGCTTTTGAGCACTCTCCCGCTTTGAAAAAAGGGGATTGAGGGGGATTTTGAATAGATAGTTGTACGTTTTTTCAGTAAATCCCCCCTGCCCCCAGCGTTTCCCACCCACAATATGACAAAAAATATTATGTTTACCTTGGTTTTTATCAATATCTCCCTCAACGCTCCTCGATTTCCCAGATATCCCAATGACGGGCATTAAAGCGGTAATCATCACCTTTGCTCTCTTCCACTGTTGCGGTGGAATAAAAAATAACTTTGGCCGCCTTTGTCAAGGACATGAATCCGTTGGCATAACCGGGTGGAATATATAAAATACCGGGTTTTACCGCTGAGAGAACATATTTCTCCGGTTGAGCGTCCTTTGACGGATTGGTCCAATCATCGATTTTTACAGCACCAATCAAAGCGGCCCCCTGTACAACCGTCACGTATTTGCCCTCCCGCTTATGCCCGTGCCAGGCCCGCACAAAACCCGGCTTATGATTAGCGACTATATAAAACCGCTTGACCCCGTTAAAATGAAACTCGTTTACAAAACTCACGCTGCCTCTGTCATCGACGGCTATTCCACCGGGAATCATTGTTGGCCTATCCAATTTATTTGCCTCCTGGTTTATATTCACAATCCATCTTCTCTATAAGAACGCTCCGCATTCAGATGGTAATCCTTTCTGCGATGTCCCCGGAAGCCATCCTCCTGATCCAGGCGCACCCGCAAGTCGGCCGCAATTCGTTCTGAAGCTTTCCCGTCACCTAGGGGATTTTCCCAGGTCTGGCCATAAAGCCCTTCGAGCTTGTGGTAAATTTCTTTAAAATCGTATCGCCCGGCTTCATCCGGATCAAATTTAACACTGGAACCGACATCGTAGACTTGCGGCCGCTCGGTGGCCTTGCGCATTTGCAGTGACGGCACTTGCAGGACGCATGTTTCCTCAACTACGGTGCCGGAATCTGTAATCACCCCACGACTATTCACCATCAAAACCAGCATCTCGGTATAACCAATCGGATCAACCATAATTACGTTTATCGGCAAGGAGAGACCTTGTTCTTGCAAGACTTTTTGGGTACGATAACCGGCAGGAAAATATACTTTTCGCTCTGTTTTTCCGATTAAATCAATAATATTTATTAACGCATCCCGGTTCTGAATATTTTCCCTCCGATGACAAGTCATCAGGTAGTATTTATGCTTTTCCAGCCCGCGTTGTTTGAAAAAACCACAGGTTGCGATCCGGTCATAGATAGATCGCTTATCAAAATAGTGTGCCTGGAGGACATCAACAATTAAATTGCCAGTCACCACGATCCGTTGGGGACTAATCCCTTCGGCAATTCCTTGCTGCCGGTATTCATCAAAATAGGCATAAATGACGTCCGCCAGGTGATCGATGATCGTTCGGTATTTCTCTTCCGGCATACGCCAATCATAGGAACGCATGCACCCCTCAATATGGACAATTGGGATATTCAACTGGGCGGCGGCCAAACATCCCATAACCGTGTTTGTGTCGCCTAGAAAAACCACCGCTTCCGGTTTGATATCCTCTAATACCGGATAAAGCCGGGAGATAACCGAAGATGTCATTTCCGCGTCCGTATCGCCACCGGCCTTTAACTCGACATCGGGCGGTTGAACATTGAGCTCACGGAAAAAAACATCCTTTAAATTGTTGGAATAATGTTGCCCGGTCCAGATAAAGACCACTTCAAATTCTTCATTTTTTCTTAAGGAATTTAATATCAAACTTGCCCGAATGATATCGGGACGAATTCCCAAGACAATTGCCAATTTTTTCTTTGTCATGATTTATTCTCCGGATTTCTTTTTGCTCGCCATGTCATGCGGACACCATTGAACTTGATAGTCAGCCATCTCCGTAATCATCTCGGACACCGTAGGCGGACAATCATAACCGGCCGCCTGCCATAAGCTTTGATTCCTCTCCGGTTTTTGCGTGCGCAGAGTCCGATCAATTACTTGGGCTGCTTCGGTTTCTTTAATCAAGATGTCTTCACGCCGGAAGGCTTGAGCCAACGCTTTCAGCATATCCGCTTTTGACATCTCATCGCCGGGCACAATGTGCTGGAGGTGATTCAGTTGCAGATGGTTCCGGATAATCCCCTTTACTATCTTGGCGTATTGTAAGGTGGTCACACCATTCCATTGATGATTGATAAAACCATTTACTTGCGCCTGGCGTGGTTGTCGTTTCAACCATTCCGCGAAAAATTTATACTCCTTGGGTTCCGGTCCAATAATTGAACACCGCAAATGGTGGACGCCGTTGCGGCTCACTTCGCCTAAACTTTTAGTCTTGCCGTAGACGTCGAACGCGTCATGCGTATCAGTCTCGTCATATTGGCCACGGCTGCCGGAATACACGCAATCCGTAGCAATTTGAATGACCCTGGCACCCATCGCTTCCGCTTGTTCCGCCAATTGATAGGGAAAAAGGGCGTTAATGCGAATAGCGCGCTCCACCTCAAAGGCATTATCATCTCGAACTAAGGGCTTGGTGATGCCGATTGCATTGACGATCCAAATATTTTTCCGGTCCGGCTGTCCCAGCGATGATAAATCCGGCGCAGCGGCATCAAATAATTGCCAGTTGACAGAAGGATATCGGTTTACCCCCTGGCCCCTGAGTTCCGGACTACGAACCGTGGCCGTTATCCGGAAATTATTATCCTTTGCCAAAACATCCGTAACCATAGCCCCCAGCATCCCGGAAGCCCCTAAAATAATTACTTGCATAGCAAGACCCTCCTCCTTAAGCAGATGCTCCTTACGCTAACGGATAAATAGGTATTTAAAATATTTCCAATACGTATTGAGATTGTATTGAAAGGCCGTGTCTTTGGCTTGGTCACTGCGATTACCCAGGATATTTGGAATTTCTCCCATTTTTTTCGTATATTTACGCGCTTTCATTAATTCTTCAACGATAATGGAAAAATGATTTTCCTGCAAAGTAATGTTTCGCAATACCTCCGTTTTTACGGCTCGAAACCCATTGGTGATATCCGTAATTGGCAAACCCGTAATACATTGACCAATGCGATTCCCCCATTTTGAAACAAACACCCTCTTCCGGGGCACGCCTTCAAAGCCTCCGCCCTGGGAATAGCGAGTGGCTTTGATATAATCATATCCGGCTTCCATCTTTTGGTAAAAATCTGTTAAATATTTAGGATGGTTGGTAAGATCACTGTCCATAAAAATCACATAATCATATCCATGCTCAATCGCATACTGGGAACCGGTGCGGTTAGCGGCGCCATATCCGCGATTCGTGGTGTGGGAAATCAGACCCAGATGGTCATCCGGCTGCTCTGTGATTACTTGCTTGACAATGGCCTCAGTATTATCTCGGGAGCAGTCATTTATGACTACCACCTTCGTCCGAGGTGGAAGTTTCCGGGTATAGGGCAGGATGGTTTCTAAACTTTTGCGGGCGATATGTTCCTCGTTGTACATGGGTATTATAATACAAACCTTCATAGCCAACCGCCCCTCAAAACCATAATAATCCCAGGCGGTGCAAAAACCCCCGCAAAATAACTAAAAAATACCCCAACCCTTCCCGGTGCAACTGGAAGGATGCACTGCCCGCTGCCGGCCGCATAGCGGTAGAGATATAAGCCACCTGGCCGCCGGCTAGCAAGCTCTTTATCGTAATTTCAGGACAGATACTGAAACGATTCCGGGTTACACCCAGGCTTTCGACAAACACCCGGTCGAACATCTTGAAGCCATATGTGGAATCACTGATGTCTAGACCGAGTAATATCCTTATGCAAAAGCGGTATATCATCTGATAACAGCTGAAGGGAAACTTTATCTGTTTGGCATCCTGGGGATTTATATAGCGGGTCGCTTGCACCAGTTGGTGCCCCTGACGGATAACATTCAGCATCTCGCGAATCTTACTTAAGTCATCTTCACCATAAGGCGAGACCAATACCACATACTTACTGTTGGAATAAGCCATGCCGAACCGCACCAAGGCTCCGTAATTACACACGCTGCCAAGTCCATACTTTTGCAGAACCCGGAATTGCAGCCAGGGATAATGCTCCCGGACATACGCCATGCTGCTCTCCGGTTTTGCCACCGTCTGGTCCACGACCAGAATGATGTCCATATCTCCCGGATTCGCCTTTAAAAACCGGGCCAAATCATCGATAAAGACCGGCAACTTTTCAAAACCAGCCAGCACCGGGACAATAATAGACAATTCATTCATAAACTTCCCCATTCCCTATTAGATATTCAGTTTTATCTCCCGGCCCAAGGGCGAGGGATGCTCCTCCATGAGGTGCCGGAGATGCTCGTAATTGGAAAATCTTGCGAAGAAAGTATTTTTTATTCTTTTCTGCGCCAGTAGTTCTTTCATTTCCTGAATGCCATCCTCCAGGGTAACTCCCGGATTAAAACCCAGTTCTTTCCGGGCCTTGTCACTGGTGACACTGTAATTTCGCTTATCCGGAATATCCTGGGTTTTGTTTTCAATGATTAAATCCGGAAAATATTTCTTGATTTTATGCGCAATATCCACAATTTTATAATTTTTATAGTGCAGGTTAAAAATCCCGCGACGATCAGAGTCTAATGCCAGGATGACCGCCGGCGCAATATCCCTGACATGCAAGAGGGGACGGTATTGCTCCCCGCCGAACACGGTAATCCGGCCGTGAAAAATAGCCCACATGACCAGGGTATTCACCACCAAGTCAAAGCGCACCCGTGAAAATTCATCGCCGAGCCCAAACAGCGTGCCTAGGCGGAAACATACTGTATCCGTACCGGCCAGAATGTTTTCCGCCTCCAGCTTCGTGCGCGCGTATAAAGACACCGGCCGCATTTCGGAGGTTTCATCCAGCACGTTGGTTCCAGCTCCGTAGACCGAACAGGTCGAGATAAATATTTTACGTCCGGAAAAATTATCCTTTAAATATTTCACCGCATCGCGATTTATTTCATAGGTAAGCGATTCCCGCAGCGCGCAAGCCGGATCACCTACAATAGCTGCCAGCCAGACTACGGCATCAGCCCATTCCAGATATTTTTTTAACTTGTCATGGTCGCGAATATCTCCCAGGACAAAGGGCACCTTTTTTCGGTACTGATCCTCGTATAAAAGGATATCATAGACCATAAAATCATGCCCGGTCTGCCTGAGATAATCCGTAATCGCGCCTCCCAGATACCCGGCGCCTCCGACTACTAAAATCTTCATAAATTCCCCGAATTCATTAATAAACTGTGTTGCAAACTGGAAATGACTTTAGAAAACCCTCTTAGCTGGTTCCCTGATAATTCAGGCGTTTTCTTGGAAATTCCTCACGGAGCCTGTCCTGAGCCGGCTTGGTAATGTAGCCATAGACTACATTTTCAAGTATGCATGGAGATCCCTCGCCTACGGCTCAGGATGACATGCGAAGGGTTCGGAATAACAAATCTAAGAAAACTTGCTTCCGCAACAAATACTTGCTACTCACGCCTGTTTATAGTCTTGGTGATTTTAATAAACACCCAACTCACATTTATTTTTTCACTGCGGTACAAACCGCCGTTAAATTAAGCCCCAGGTCGATAGTCCCCATTTGCACATTATTAAATTTGCTCATACATAATCGCGAGAGCTTTTTGCCGGTAAATTTACTGGGATGAACATCCGGCAGGTAGGGTTTGCAAGGCCCGCCAAAAAACCGGTTATATGTATGTTCAATCAGATGCAGCAAGGGATTATTATAATTGGGGGTAGTTAAAATTAAAACCCCGGTGGGTTTTAAAACCCGGCATATTTCCATAATAGCTTTTTCCGGCATTTTCACATGTTCAATAACCTCTCTCATGACCACGGCGTCAAAATAATCATTAACAAAAGAAAGTTGATAAAGATCCTCCAAACTATATTTTCTATTGGGGAAATTCCTTTGACAAAAAGCGATTGAATCTTTTTGATTATCAATCCCGAAATATTTAATCCCCTGCTCTATTTCCGGGGCCAGCCAAACACTCAAGCCGCATCCCCCATCTAATACCTTTGCCTGATCCGGCAGTTTCAAAACTTCTCTTTGAATAAAGGAGTTTAAATGTCGATGGTGCGCTCCATGAATATTCCACCGGTTATTAAGCTTTCTCTGAATTGCTTGTAAATAAAAAGCATAATAATCACCCTTTAATTCAATGTGCATTGGCTTAAATAACCTTTCGGGATAATTTTTCTTTTATGCCGCTCGCTATCGCTACGAGCATCTTCACCCCGGACCGCCCGGCTATCCTCCGACCTTGGTCAGTTCAAATAAACCGCAACCGAAAAGACAGGAATAATTTTGTTGCTCCTCACTGGGCTGACGTGACACGGGCTGCACCAGCCGGCCTTGATCGTTGACATACGCGAAGGTATCCAGGCGGTATTTCCTCTCCATTAGGGACAAGAGGTAGGGTATCGAGAATACACGATGGGCATCAAATTCAATTCGCTGCGGGCCGATGGGTACGGAGAAATAAAATTTCCCTCCTGATTTTAGCACCCTATATATGTGTTCCCATCCTGTCAAATATCCATGATAATCAATATGGTCACCGTAACGGCCGAGCCCCAAGTGCTCCAGAACACTCAGACTGGAAACCGAGTCGCAATAATTGTCCGGCCCAAAATGCGCATCCATAATATCCCGTTGCCGGAATTTTATGTTTTTTACCCGGTTTTCCGGCGGCCGGATATCCCACACTTCAATTTCACGAAAGGAAGCCACATGCGCCACGAAGCCGTCAATGCGTGAACCAATATCCACGTGCTTTTCCGGGTTATGGGCGTATATCCTCTGGGCGGCCCATAAATCCTGATGGAAATAATGACCCCGCATGCTCCCGCTCGCTTCGTAGCGGTCTGCCAGACAAGGGTATACTTTCCCCCATTTAAATTCTTTGACTGTTTTTTTATGATGACGTTTAAAAACCAGGTAATTTCTACAGTAGTCCGGCACCCCTTTTAATGCACGGGTCATCTGCAACAGGTTGATGCCAAACTGCATCTGCAGATGATAAAACCATTTCAGGATATAATACATGAAGCCTTCCCTGCCTGAACCGGCTTAATTAAAACCGCTTCAGAATC
Source organism: Candidatus Firestoneibacteriota bacterium (assembly GCA_030635415.1). GTDB lineage: Bacteria > Oederibacteriota > JAAXVQ01 > JAAXVQ01 > JAUVAV01 > JAUVAV01. The sequence goes on along the minus strand of DAOVYW010000022.1, from coordinate 4,640 downwards.
CTATACTGATGAATTCCGCCCGCCCCGGATAGATATACCAAACCATCGGCGTCAACTGCGATAACGCCGGGATAGGCGACGGGCAAGTCCCATATTAGTTTTCCCTTAGTTGTATATACTAATACTCGCTGGTTATTGTGCTCAAACATGTAAATCTTACCGTCTTTCACGTCAATGCCAGGACTTCCAAAAGGCTTGAACTCCGCAGAAAATTTACGCAAAGCTTTGCCTTCCGAAGAAAAAACCACCACTTTCTTACTTCCGCGATCGACAACATAGAGGTTGCCGGACTCATCCGTTGCCATCCTTCCCATGCTTCCGGGATTTACCAGAACATTTTTACCGAAGCGGTTGAGTTCTTTGCCCTCTGTACTGTATTGGATTATTTCCATGGTTCCGCCATCCAGGATATATATCTTTCCTGATGGATCTACCGCGATAGTATCTCCTCGGATAGTCTTCCAGACACCTTGGATTTTGAAATCCGGTGAAAAAACCGTCACCTCAGAGTGATCCCTGTCTAGAACATACATATTACCTTCGCCGTCAAAATCGCCGTTTAAAGGCGCGAATTTCTTCTTCACTGGTTTCCCCTGGGAACCCAGCTGGTGAGGGCCCTCCTTATCCAAGTCGATCAAGTGAGTGCCTTCCTGGATATCCCAATATATAAGCTTATAATAACAGCTATCTACTAGACAGAGACGCTTACGCGCATCGTCTATCCGGATCCTTCCCGCCCCCCAAAACTTACCTATCTTCTCAGGCGGGCCTCCACGCTCACCGATAACCCTGACTAATTCCAGCTTGCCTTGACGCGCGATCTTATTCTTCAGGACAACAAATACTTCGGCTGCCACTAATACTAAAATTATAGCGATTACCGCTTGTGTCCACCACCGCTTTTTGGTTTTAATGGGTGCAGGAATATTCTTCGCAGCTGTTTCTTTCGTCGACTCCGGCATCTCCGCCAGAGGAACCGTGGATCCGCCGGCCGGCTGCACGGCCGCCTTGGTTTCATCGATTTTTGCTTTTTCTATTCTGGGAACCCTGCCCGCCTTGCTTTTTCCGGGAGATGATGCAGGAGCTTTCTCTTCCCTACTTTTCGCCACGTGTCTTTTCCTCCTTTTAAAAATAGCTGCTGCCTCCCAGTTGCCTGATAGCCGGAAAGTCAAGTAACTACCGCTACACTGGTTTAAAATACGAAAATAATATAACCAAGATATACTGTATAATCAAGCGAATTCTTGTACAACCGAATTACTGATGTAGCGCAACTGCTGTCTAGGGTAGGGTAACCTATCTCCTTTTTTTCAAAAAGTAATCAGTTATCCTTGCCAGCGGGACACCGCTGGGCTTAAGCCCGATTCAGAATCTTGCCGCTGGGGCCAGTTGCTCTTTAAAAGTGGTCCACCGTGAGCATTTGAATAATTACGGTATTGATAAAGGCAAGGACTATGACCAGTAAAAATACCGGCCGCCATCCCCCGCCCATTTCCGGGACCGTGGCCGCGTCGGCCGGGCGCAACATGTAGCGCAGGGGCCGCTTATCCTTCCACAGCGCCAAGGCTGCCGTAGCCACAATGAAAACATTGAACAACATATATGCCCGTTCGGTTTCCTGCCGGGCAATGGCCAGTACAAAGGGCACGAGCATCGTAACTATCCCCGCCCAAGGAAGGACATCATTCCGCCAATCGCCTTTCAATATCTCCTGCCAGCGGATAATAAAAAGCGCGGTAACCCCGAAGCCCACGAATATAAAATAATTGACCCAGGCCAGCCATGATCCCACGAACCAGGGATGCAAAGGAATATTGTTCTTGTAGGCAATAAAAACAACATACCTCTGCATAGTAAGATAATCGAATTTCCACTGGGTCGTCACTTCCACAATCAGAAAGGGAATAGCAGCACCCAGCAGGAAAAAGAAGGTTTTAATGATAGCGGCCTTCCACCAGGCCAGGAAGCCTTGTTCTGGTTTCCCCAGGCTCCGCAATCCGATGACTGCCAGTATGAATAAAGCGGGAAGAATAATCGGCATACTATAATGAGTCAAAGCGAATCCCGCCACCGCCAACCCGGCCAATAACATATACCCGTGTCTTTCCCGCCGGCATCCCATTGCCACGAAGGCAACCGCCCATGCTAGAAAACCGGTAATTATGCCATCCAAGGCGATGTGGTTGATAATCAAGATGTTCGGCAGCGTCGCGTACAAACCTGCCATATAGTAACCAAATTCCCGGTTATACAATTCTCTCCCGATTAGGAACATGGGGAAAACGGTTGTCCAGGCGGCGGCCCCTATGATAATCGCGATCAGTATCCGGTGATCTCCGGTCAATTGAATCAGTATCCAATTCCACACAATATTAAGCGGCGGATGGCTCATCGCAAAGGTCTGGAAGCGATGTATTTCCACGGTGGCAAACGTCCCCAGCATCGCCCAAATTTCTTTAAAAGTTTCATACTGCTTGGCAACATTGTAAAAATTATAATGAATGGATTTGACTTGCAGAGATAATCCCTCTAAGCCATTCGATGAAAGATAGGCGATTATGATTCCGCCGATATTACCCAGTAGGTAGATAATCAGCAGACTTTTCCAAACCCCCACCTGCTTTTGCCGATAAATTATCACCCAGTACGCCGCGAACATCATTATGAGATATAGCATCGGCGCCCACAATCTCCCCCAGGCTTTAAAGACGGCAGAAGGTATGTCCCCGACAATGCCGTGCTGGCGCAGCACGAAGAAAAAATTGATCACATTGGTGTAATCATAGGGAGCTAAATATTTCTTTGCCAGGATTACGACTATAACCATCCCGGCTATCACCACCAACATCCCGGTGACGATTTTAAGGAAGCGTTCCTGGAAAGTAACCTCTTCGGGATGGCGATCACACTGCTTGGCCGACAGCGGAGAATGGACGGCAAATACCAGTAACAGACCGCCTAAAAACGGAAGAATTTTAAGTTGGGACGACATACACCAGTTAGTAGCCGCCCAGTTGACTGCCCAATTATATATTATTAAAACCGCCGCTATAATCAGGGCTTTCCATAACGGCACTGCCGGTTCCCGGCGCCAGGCAATCCAATAAAACACGATCAAGCACGTGATCGTGCTGTAAACTCCGAAAATCACTTCCCGCACGCCCAAAATATACCATTGCCCGAGCAGGAAAAAGCCTGCTGGCAACCCCACACATGTCAGCCAGCCTGCTTTGTCCGTCAATTTTTTAATCGGATTTACCATGCCACTTCCTTGTCATATGTTGTTGGCTTCTGCTCGCCAGCGCCTCTAATTTTTATCAGCTGGCAAGCATCACCTTCACCTGCTGGAGACCGGATAAATAACCCTATCTTTAAAGGATGGGAGATAATATACACTGTACAGATTGCACGATCAAGTAAATTCGATCTATGCTCCTTGCTTGGCCAGTCACTGATAATCCATATGTTCGCCTTTACTCCAAACAGTCTGTTGTTCAGTCTGGCCGGTAGCCAGATCAGCGATCTTGAGGGTATAAAGGTCCCAGCTAAAACACCAAGTCTAACATTTTTGGTTAAACTATTTTAGAACCTTATGTTAGAATTAGTTAAAGGGCGCCACAGACATCATCTGGGAGCTGATATGCAAAGATTGATTGATCTTTTTGCAACGACTTTTACCATGTTGGCAATCATGTGCAACAAGTTATTTTTGTTGATCACAGTCAATTACCGAAAATGCTTGCCGCTGGCATGAGGAGTATTTTATGAAATCGTGTATCATTTTTGGCGGGAATGGATTTTTAGGTTCTCATTTGGCAGCCGATTTAGTCAGCCAGGATGTTGGTGTCAAGATATTTGATATTGACTCAAAACCATCGGCGTTTTTAATGCCTTTGATCAATAAAATAAATTACATCCCTGGGGATTTTTTAAATACCTCCGATTATGAGTCTCATCTCGAAGGTGTGGATTCTGTATATCATTATATATCAACCACATCTCCTAAAACATCCAGTAAAAATCCCATGTATGACATTGAAACCAACTTAATGGGCTCAATTCAATTATTGAAGTCGTGTGTCAAAAAAAAGGTCACTAAAGTCATTTATCCATCTTCCGGGGGAACGATTTATGGATTAAATCCGGCTTTGCCCAGTTCAGAGCAATCTCCTGCAGATCCCTCCAATCCCTATGCCATAACAAAATTCGCGGTCGAAAATTATTTGAAATTATTTTATCATGATTATGGTTTGGATTATTTAGTTTTAAGATATTCAAATCCTTATGGCGTGGGTCAAAATCTTTTGAAGGAACAAGGTGTGGTTGCCTCTTTTTTAGAGAAACTATATCAGCAGCAACCCCCTGTTATTTTGGGAGACGGAACCAGTGTTCGTGATTATATCTATATTGATGATGCGATTGAAGCTACTGTTCGTCTCAGCCTCAAAAACACAAGCGATAAAATATTTAACATTGGCTCAGGCACAGGGGTATCGCTCAATGAGCTTTATGCTACCATCTTAACGGTTACTGGTAAAAAAGTCGCCCCTCAATATATAAAATCAAAAGCACATGTTTATGTGCCAAAGATTTTCTTAGATATTTCCAGAGCTACGCATGAGATTGATTGGAAACCTAGT
>DAOVYW010000057.1 GCA_030635415.1 Candidatus Firestoneibacteriota bacterium | reverse complement strand
TTAGTCGGTCCTGAAAAAGCCGGTTTTAAGCCGCACTTTTTTCATATGCGATTTTTAAAATAACCTGCAATGAAATTTCGTTTTTCCTGTCTAAATGCTTGAAGATAAAAAACGTTAGCATTACAGGAAACAGGAAAGGTGCAATATACGTGTCAATCAATCCGCTTAAAAGAATATGATTATTCAAACAACGGCGCATATTTTATAACCATCTACACACACACACAACCGCGCGGCTGCTCACGGGAAATAACATGATGATTTTTTATTTAGGAGTTGGGGTTCCCAATGGTTAATTGCTAAACACTTTGATTTATGGTAGAATAATCAATAGGATGAGTAATCGGATAGGGTAAAAATTACTTACCTGGGGGCGGAAAAAAATGGTCGAGATTGCGGATTTAAAAAAAATCATTCTTTTCCAGGGTTTATCCGAAGCAGAGATTGAAAAAATCAAACCTATAATTTTTGAGAGAGCCTATTCCAAAGGCGCAATTCTGTTTCGTGAAGGCATGGCCGGAGGAGTTATGTATATGGTAAAATCGGGCCGGATTGAAATATTTACCAAAAAAGAGGATAAGGAAATATCCATCGCTGTTTTGGGGGCGGGCAATTTTGTAGGTGAAATGTCGCTGATAGATAATGAACCCCGTTCAGCCTCGGCCCGGATAGCCGAAGATGCGATGCTAATGGTGCTTAATAAGAAATGCCTCCAAAATATTATCGCGACTAACCCCGAAGGAGGCAATAAAATACTTATGGTGCTTTTAAGAATACTCTGTCAACGACTTCGGGAAACCAATTCTAAATTATCTTTGTCTTGAAAAGCAATTGCCGGTTGAACCGGAAAAAATCCGTTCCTTTAGGTCCTCCTTTGAGGGGAGGGAACATGGGGTATGGATGCCCGGCTAATGGTGCGGGAGGATATAATTAGTTTCGTTGCGAAAGGCCATAATGAATTTCTGCTCCTTGAGGGGAGTGGTTAGTAGGGGTGTCAAGGGAGGGAAACTGTTGTTCTGCAACCGGAACTATTTAAGCGGGATGATTAGCCATGCGTAGCTATTTAACTGTCATTATCAGCCTGGTTGTGATGTTGCCGTTGGGATGTGCCACGGTTCAAGGCCCGGTAGGGATGGAAAATAAACTTTCCAGTCAAGATCGGGCGGTATTAGCGTTTTTCTGTGGTCAGTTGGCGCATCAGAAAGGAGATTTCGACAAGGCGGTAGACTATTATCGCGAAGCTCTTGGTTTCGATCCCGCGAACCCCAACTTGTGGCACAGCCTGGTAGGGGATTTAATCCGTTTAGGCCGGTTACAGGAAGCCATTACCGAATATCGTCAGCTGACAGCTCAACAGGAAGCAAACCCTGAAGTTCGTTGTGTTTTAGGACAGATGCATGAAGCCGTGGGCGATATTATGGTGGCAGAATCACTTTATCGTGATGCGATTGCCCTGGGAGGAAAAAAATCCGAGCCGTTTACTTATCTGGGACGCTTGCTCATAAAACAAAGTAAAATCAATGAGGCCATAGATGTTTTCCAAAAGGCGCTGGAAATTAATCCCCGAGACCGGCAGGCGCGGCGGGTTTTAATAAAGTGTTTTTTAAGCCGCGAGCAGGAAACCAAAGCTGTGCAGTTATTAGAAGAAGCCCTGCTTAATGAACCCAAGGATATCGAATGGATGGCAGAACAGGGCCGGATCATGGCCGGACTGAAGCGGGATGAGGAAGCAGCGCAAATATACCGGCGTTTGATTAAATATTATCCCGAATTCCCGGAAGCTTACCGGTTTTTGTCAATTTACCACTTGCAACACTATGAATGGAAAGCCGCGGCTGAGCAATTGGGAAAACTCCTGAAATTGGAACCGGACAATATGCTGGCCCAAAGGAATTCAGGATTGGCTTGGTATGAGTTGGGTCATCTGGATGAAGCCCGAAAGTACCTCTTTGCTTTAATAAAATCCGGAAATGCGGACGCCTTTACTCATTTTTTAATGGGAATCATTTACCGTAAAAAGGGATTTAATTATCTAGCCGAGCAGGAGCTTCGGCTGGCTTTGCAAATGGATCCGGAAATAGTAGAAGCGTATCTCGGATTGGCCGGGATCTTGATGAAAATCGGGGAAGAGCAGCCTGCGATCGAGGTGCTGGAAAAGGCCTGTAATAAATTTCCGAACTCTGTTCAAGTCTTGACCAGTTACGGTTTAGCCTTGTTGCGTTTAGAGCGCCCGGAAGAGGCTTTGAAGATTTTCACTCAGAGTTTGCGAGGGAGTCCGGGAAATGCCCGGCTTTATTTCCACCTGGGCCGGGTCCACCTGGAGATGAAAGAATTTGAGAAGGCAGTGCACAATTGGCAGCAGGCCATTAAATTAGACCCTGAATTCGCCGAGGTTTATAATTATATGGGATATGTTCATGCTGAACGGGGATTGAAACTGGAGCAGGCCGTCGGCTGGCTGAAAAAGGCGCTAAAATTGGATTCCCAAAACGGATACTACCGCGATTCCCTGGGGTGGGCGTATTATAAACAAAAGAAGTATGATTTAGCGCTGCGGGAACTGGAGCAGGCCAGGGAAGAGATAAAAAAGAAGGGACTTGTAGATCCCGTTATTTATGATCATTTGGGCGATGTTTATTTCAAATTAGGAAAGCATCAGAAGGCGGATCAGGCTTGGCGCAGGGCTTTAAAAGGCGATCCGGAGAATCAGGAAATTGAGGATAAACTTCAAGAATTGAGGCTTAGGTTAAAAAACCGTTTCCATGAGATTTCTCACTATTAAGGCTCCGGCCAAGATCAATCTGGTTTTAGAGATTCAAGGCCGGCGGCCGGATGGCTACCACGAGATTCGCACCATAATGCATACCGTAGCGCTTTCGGACACGCTTGCTTTTTCCGCGCGGGCCGGCGGACTCCGGGTAACCTGTAATCATCCGGATGTTCCGGAGGGGGAGGGAAACCTAGTTTACCGGGCGGCCCGCATGCTGGCTCAAGAAGCACATCTCCAACCTCGAATTCATATACATATCAACAAGCGGATTCCCCTGGCAGCCGGCCTGGGCGGTGGTAGCAGCGACGCGGCGGCGGCTTTGCGCGGTTTATCTGAGATTTGGAATTGGCGTAAGGCGTCAAAGCTGTCGGCCATAGCCAAGGACTTGGGTTCAGACGTGCCTTTTTTTCTTAAAGGCGGGTGTGCTTTGGGTATGGGGCGCGGCGATAGGATTTATACCTGGCCAACGGTGTCCGGAATGCTGATAGCTTTGATCAATCCGGGATTTCCCCTGGCAACGGCGGAAGTTTATAAAAAAACAAGTTTGCGATTGACAAGAAAAAAGGCGTGTATTAATATTATGCGCCGGGCAATTTCAGGGAAAAATGTAGTAAAAATAGGAAGAAATCTGTTAAATCATCTGGAAACCGTTAGTATCAAGAAACATCCGGTAATTGCACAAATCAAGGATGAGCTTTTAGCGTGTGGCGCTTCCGCGGTATTGATGAGCGGGAGTGGACCCACGGTTTTTGGATTGTTGCCCAGCCCAACCGTGGCCGGCCGGATTGCAAGGCGCTTGAGTTCCCGTTATGCCGGGGTTTGGATTACCAGAACCATTGGACCTATCAATCAGATTGAACCGGGTAAAGAAAGGCGCTGAGACTATGGATATTACGGACGTAAAAGTTTTTCCCCGCCAGGAGAAAAAATTGAAGGCCTATGTAGCGGTGACCTTCGATGATGTTTTTGTAGTGCGTAATTTGAAAATTATTGAAGGGCAGAAAGGGCTTTTTGTAGCTATGCCTTCACGCAAAATGGCGGACGGAAGCTATATAGATATTGCTCATCCCATAAATGGCGAGTTGCGCCGGGAGTTGGAAGAGCGTATTCTTTCGGAATACAAGAAAGAGTTTTTACTGAAGGAATTTTCCATCATGCCGGGCGTGCAGGAACGTCAGGAAGCCTTTGGGAATAATTAGAATAGTTAATGTTGCGTAAAGGCAAGTTTGTTTTTTTGTCATTCCGAGGAAGCTCCTGGGGGTTTTAAAAAGGGCTTGCCGCGACAGGAAATAAAGAGGGAGCACGGCGGTGTAAGCCGTGTTTTTTTCAATAGAATTGCCGGATCGTCCAATGGTAAGACAGCGGCTTTTGGAGCCGCCTATCCAGGTTCGAGCCCTGGTCCGGCAGCCAACATTTCGTCGAAGACGGCAGTCCTGCAGTCTGCACAAAATTATGCCCTGAACTAATATCTTCAGGCCAGGTAAACTGCGGGGGAAACTCAATGATTTGGAGAGGCCTTAAGTGAGCGGGAAATTTCCAGAATTAACAGCCATTATTCTGGCAGCCGGTGAAGGAACCAGAATGAAGTCTGATATTCCCAAAGTATTACATACCCTGGGAGGTCGTACGCTGCTGGATTGGGTTCTTCGTGCGGCTCAGGCGGCGGGCGCGAAGCGACGGGTGGTCGTACTGGGATATCAGGGGGAAGCTGTAGCTAAGACGCTTCCGCCGGGAGCCATATCGGTTATTCAATCCCGGCAATTGGGCAGTGCTCATGCCGTGCAAGCCGCAAAATCCGTGCTGGCTAAAATCAAGGGAGAGGTCTTGGTGCTTTGCGGAGACGCTCCTTTAATCAGCTCACAGACCTTGCGCCGTTTAGTGAGGGAACATCGCCGGTTAAAAGCCCGGGCTACGGTCTTAACCGCTAAAGTGAAGAATCCGCAAGGCTACGGCCGAATCATTCGTGAACCGGAATGTCCCGCGCTGGTGGCTCGGATCGTAGAGGAACGCGAAGCCTCGCCACAGGAACGTCAGGTGATGGAGGTGAATAGCGGCGCCTATTGTTTCTCGCTGCCGCTACTCTGGGAGGTTATTGCCCGCGTGGATAACCGTAACCGTAAAGGCGAGCATTATCTTACGGACATAGTAGAGTTGATGCGCCGGCAGGGTTATCCGGTAGCCGGGGTTCAGGCTTTGGATGCTTTGGAAGTTTCAGGTATCAATCGGCGTCAGGATTTGGCCCAAGCCGCGGCTGTCCTTAATCGTAGAACCTTGGAATTGCATATGGACCGGGGAGTCGGTATTTTAGATCCTGCCAACACCTGGATCCATCCGGAGGTTCGCGTGGGCCGGGACACTATGATTTATTCCGGAACGCATTTAACCGGCCGTACGATTATCGGATCACATAATATTATTGGTCCGGGGACTCATCTGGAATCAACTCGGACCGGAAAAAGAGTGCGGATAAAGCTTTCCGTGGTGGAACATTCCTGGATCGGCGACCGGGTTTGCATCGGCCCCTTTTCCCACTTGCGTCCGGGAACTCGTGTGCAGTCGGATGCCAGGATCGGAAATTTTGCCGAGCTCAACCGGAGCAAGATAAACCAAGGCGCCAAAATGGGGCATGTCGGCTATCTGGGTGATTGCACGGTCGGCCGGAATGCTAATATTGGCGCCGGGAGTATAACCGCCAACTATGATGGACGTCAAAAACATGCCACGAAGATCGGCAAGCAGGCTTTTATCGGCAGCGGGACAGTGCTGGTAGGACCCTGCGAGGTAGGTCGGAAAGCGCTTACCGGCGCGGGAGCAGTACTCAAGGCAGGAACCCGTATTCCGCCGGCAACCATAGCTGTGGGTGTGCCTGCCCGGGTCATAAAAAAACGGCAAAATAATTCAGGAGGATAAATTTGTGGCGAAAGAAATGAAAATATTTGCCGGCAATGCCAATATTAAACTGGCAGCTAATATTGCACGGGCGCTAAATAAGCCTTTGGGGAAAATAGACGTCAATCATTTTCCCGAAGGAGAAATCTCCGTTCAGGTAAGGGAAAATGTTCGCGGCGCGGATGTTTTTGTGATCCAGCCTTCCTGTCCGCCTCCAAATGAAAACTTGATGGAACTCTTGATTATGATGGATGCGCTGCGCCGGGCTTCGGCCCGGCGGATAACCGCGGTACTGCCGTTTTTCGGTTACGCCCGCCAAGACCGCAAAGATCAGCCGCGGGTACCCATTACGGCTAAACTGGTGGCCAATTTAATTACTACGGCCGGCGCGGACCGGGTATTGACCATGGATCTCCATGCCGATCAGATCCAGGGTTTTTTTGATATCCCGGTAGATAACCTCCAGGCGGCGCCGGTTATGATCGAGTACTTTCGCGGTAAAAATATTCGCCAATTAGTGGTGGTTACTCCGGATGTCGGGGGAATAAAACTGGCCCGGCGTTATGCCGACCAGCTTCGCTGTCCGCTGGCCATAGTGGATAAACGCCGTACCGGCCCGACTGAGGCCACGGCCATGAACGTTATCGGCGAGGTTGCCGGCAAGCAGGTTCTTATCGTAGATGATATGATAGCTACCGGCAAAAGCCTGGTGGAGGCAGTGAAAATCATACGCCGGCTGGGAGCCCGGGATATTTATGTTTGTTGTTCCCATCCGGTTTTCTCCGGTTCGGCGGCGGAAATTATTCGCGATTCGGATATTAAGGAGGTGCTGATGACCGACAGCATTCCGTTCCGGCATCCGGAACTCAACCGGAAGGTTAAGGTGTGTTCGGTCGCACCCTTATTTGCGGAAGCCATTCGTAGAATTTATAACGAGACCAGCGTTAGCACACTGTTTTCCTTTAAGCATAAAAACCGCGTGAAGAAGAAAACACCGGTAGCATGAGAAAAAGTGATATATTGTCCAAAGTTGTTGTAAATCCGGAAGTTGTAGGGGAGTTTAATTAAACGCCCTTACGCGTTGTGGATAGAACATATAACTTGTTGAGATCTCAATGAAATAGCAGAAAATAAAAAAATGGGCTGAAATATCAGTCCGGCAGAAAGCAGGAGGACGAATAAAATGAAACAAATTCAGATGGAAGCCAATGTCAGGACGGTTTTCAAGAAAAATGCTATGAACCGGCTGCGTGAAAAAAAGATGATTCCCGCAGTGATGTACGGCCAGGGAGAGCCGCCGGTTAATCTGGAAGTTGAAAAAAAGGAGATACAACGCGTATTTCACGAAACCAGCGGATCGCATGCTCTGCTCAAGCTGACAGTTCTCGGGGGAGAACAGCCGCAGGAAGCGGCGGTAATGATCAAGGAGATTCAGCGGCACCCGGTTGATTCCGGAATACTGCATATGGATTTTGTTAAAATCCGTATGGATCAGCCGCTGGAAACCACTATTCCCATAGTTATTACCGGGTTGGCGCCCGGCGCTAAGGAGGGGGGAATGCTGGAGCAGCTCCATCGTGAGTTGGCCCTGCGCTGTCTGCCGGCTATGCTGCCGGAGAAGATCACCATAGATGTTTCCAACTTGAACATCGGCGATGCCATATCCGTGGCCGAGCTTTCCCTGGCGGAAGGAATTGAAGTTCTGGCGGACTCCCACGAACGCATCGTTCATGTTTTGGCCCCACGGGTGGAGGAAGAAAAACCGGCGGAAGGGGAAATTGCGGTTCCTAAAGAAGGAGCCAAAGAACCGGAAGTAATCGGGGAGAAAGCACGGGAAGACCGGCGTTCGGAAAAGGATAAAGGCGGGAGCTGATCAGCCGGGATAGGAAATAAATAAATTGAAGCTTATTTTTGGGTTGGGAAATCCCGGGGAGGATTATAATAAAACCAGGCATAATCTTGGGGCGCAGGTAGTTTCTGAGATTTCGCGGCAGCTTGCGGTTAAACTCTCCCATACTTCCCGGGGAGCGGAATGGGGGCGTGGTTCCTGGAAAAACACGGCTTTTGTTTTAGCACGGTCCCGGATGTTTATGAATCTTTCCGGAAGATCCGTCGCTGCGCTGGCGAATTATTTCCGAATTCCACCCGAAAACCTTCTGATAGTAGTCGATGACTTGAACCCCCCCCTGGGAAGCCTGCGTTTTCGCGCCAGAGGCAGTGCTGGGGGACATAATGGATTAAAATCCATAATAGAAATAATAGACTCGCAGGATTTCAATCGACTGCGCCTGGGAATAAACCAGCCGCCTGTTGGCGTGCGAGCCGAGAATTTTGTGCTCCAACCCTTCCGGAAGGAGGAACGCCTCGCAGTGGATAATCTAGTGGAAAAGGCTGTTCCCGGTGTTCTTCACTGGATGGATAATGGTATTGAGTCCGTTATGACGGAGTATAATTAATGCGTCTGCGTCCGGGAACTGTCGGGGTACTCTCGGCTTTTCTGGTGCTGGCAAGCGGTTTTTACTTAATCAAGAGTTCTGCCCACCCGCCGGTACGCGGCCGGGCAGCCTCTCCGGAAGCGGCGGTTATCAGCCTGCATCAAGCTACGGCGCGCGATTGGTTTTCACTTCCGGGCATAGGGGTTGTCATGGCGGAGAGAATTATCGCGAAAAAAAAAGCCACCCGGGGATTTTACCGGATCGAGGATTTACTTCAAGTCAAGGGAATTGGCCGGCGTAAACTTGAACGTCTCCGTCCGTGGATAGACTTGAAAAGCAAGGGAGATTAGAAAAAATGCATCCTGGAGCTATTTCCTGGTGGGAAATGCTTATCAGATTGGTATTGGCCGCCATAATCGGTGTGGTGATCGGGTGGAACCCGCAACGCGCTCACAAGCCGGCCGGAGTGCGGACGCATGTTATGGTCAGCCTTGGCTCGGCCCTGATTATGATGATATCGCTGGAACTTTTTTTACGTTATTCCGAGCTGAGCCGGAATATTGATCCCGGACGAATAGCCGCTCAGGTAGTGACCGGTATTGGCTTTATTGGCGCCGGTACCATTATTCGCGCCGAAGGGGGACTGGTTCGTGGATTGACTACAGCAGCTTCGGTCTGGGCCGTGGCTGGAATAGGGCTGGCCTGCGGGGCGGGGATGTACATGCTGGCCGGCATGGGGACAACAGTGGCAGTGGTAGCTTTAGCCATGGTTAATTATTTATTACGTATGAAAAAAAGGTTTAAAAAATCCAGCGGCAAAAAAGATTGACGGGCATACTAATTATGGTAATATTAATAGCTATAATTAAATGGGAAATATAAGATATGCAATTGCAGGTTGAAGGGAGTTGATGGTCTTGGACTTGAAAAATGGATGGCAGATCGGGATAGTTTTGGTAGTTTCGCTTTTGGTGGGAATGACGGGTTGCGGAAAAAAAAGCAAAATCGAGAAGTCTAAAATCAGGTGGGATGCAGGACTTGAAGCTGAGGTACAAAAAGCCAAGGACGCTGATCTCAAGAACATTATGGCAGAAATAGAATTGACCAAGACGCCTTACAAAAAGGGAAACCTCACACCCGAGCTGGCGGCAGAGATTACGCATCACGTTGGAAGGCGCAGCCTGCACGAGATACCGGTAGTGAAGGAATTGCCCGACGATCCCAAGGAAATAATGGCCTTGAATAAACGCATACGAGAAAAAACCGATAAGATCTATGCCGCTCATGGAACCACTCAGGGTAATATCATGCGATATATCAGCGATATGTCCGATGCGGAACGGGAACGATATGATAAGAAATTGACTGAACTTTTTCTTGAAACCAGCCGCAAAAAATATAATAATAAAAAACCGAAAGAAGCCGCGCCTAAAGCTGCTCCCGGGAAGAAGAAATAAATAAGCGAGTAACTTGCAGCTGGTAAAAAGTCAGAGAACCGGCTTTTCTTTAAGAAGAAGGCCGGTTTCTTTTTGTGGAGCGAAAAAAATTATGGACCAAGCGCCGGATATATTAATTACGAACGATGACGGTATTCATGCCCCGGGGTTGACGGAGCTTAAAGAAGCCTTGAAGGGTTTAGGCAGTCTCCAGGTAGTGGCGCCGGATACCGAACGCAGCGCCATGGGGCACGCTATAACTATGTTGCATCCGTTGCGTGTGGTAGAGGTATCTCGTGACCGGGAGTTCTTCGGCTTGGCTGTAAATGGAACTCCGGCTGATTGTGTTAAATTGGCAGTACACAGCTTGCTGCCCCGGTTGCCGCGCCTGGTAGTTTCCGGTATTAATCTCGGGCCAAATACCGGGACCAATGTACTGTATTCCGGCACGGTTTCCGCGGCTAGGGAGGGAACCATACTAGGCATACCCAGCATGGCGGTCTCCCTGAGATCTTTTGACAGGCAGAGTGATTTCACCTCGGCGGGAATATATGCCCGGCAATTCGCGGAGCGGATTATCGAAAGGGGGCTGCCGGACGGTATTTTATTAAATCTCAATGTGCCGGCCATACCCAAGGAAACCATCAAGGGAGTCCGGCTGACCCACTTGGCACGGTACCGGTATCGTGACCGGTATGATCGCCGTCAGGATCCCCGGGGCCGGGATTACTTCTGGCTGACCGGGGAAGATGCAGAGGTGCTAAACCCTTCCTCCGATGCGGATGCCATGGCAGTGGAACAAGGCTATGTCTCCTTGACCCCACTGAGTTATGATCTAACCTGCCGCGAATTCATGCAGGAATTAGAGAGGTGGATTTAGGAAAAAATAGGGGCGGTTAGCTCAGTTGGTTAGAGCGCTTGCTCGACACGCAAGAGGTCACTGGTTCGAGTCCAGTACCGCCCACCATTTTTCGCCGCAGGCGAAAAATGAAGAGCATTTAAAAGTAGAAAGTGGATAAAAGTCTCAAATGCGGCCAACACTTGAATAATGTTTTTAAAAAGCCGGAAATCCAGACGTGGATTTCCGGCTTTTTAATGGCCAAATACTTCCCCGGCCTTCGTCTTTTGCACGGATTCGTAAATCGTGGAAATGATGGACGTATTGTTTGTAGGGTTTTCGTAGGGGCGGCCCCCTGTGTCCGCCCGATATGTTTATGAGGGAATAAGGGGATGTTACTTTTCGCTATAATCAGAAAATGATATTAGGTTTAATTGATAATCCCTAAATCCTACATAGAAATGCTATAACACGATAATATCTAAGAAATATAGTATTTTTCTAGAAGAAAGGTCTTCGCCCAAAGGGTGAAAAATTAGTCGGAATA
>DAOVYW010000218.1 GCA_030635415.1 Candidatus Firestoneibacteriota bacterium | reverse complement strand
TTGGTAACCTTGGGCTGCGTGATGATGCGTAAATGCCATTTGAACAACTGTCCCGTGGGAGTGGCCACGCAGAGAGATGATTTACGCGCAAGATATACCGGAAAGCCGGAATATCCGGAACGTTTCTTTCGCTTTATAGCCCAGGAGCTGCGGGAATATATGGCTCAGTTAGGTTTCCGGACTATGGATGAAATGATTGGGCGGGTGGAAAGGCTGAAATTCGAACCGGCCTCCCAGCACTGGAAAGCTCATGGTCTGGATTTTTCCGCAATTTTACAGCCTGCCGGGGTTGGACCATTGCGTTGTATGGATAAGCAGGAACATAGTCTGGAAAAAGCATTGGATAATGAATTGATAACCCAAGCCCGGCCCGCCTTGGATAATAAAAAACCGGTTAGAATTCAGATGCCGATACGCAATGTCCATCGCACCGTGGGCACAACTTTGAGTCATGAGGTAACCAAGCGTTATGGCGCCCCCGGTTTGCCGGATGGGACTATTGAGATTAATTTATCCGGATCCGCGGGCCAGAGTCTGGGCGCGTTTTTAGCGCCGGGCATCAGCATTCGGCTGGAAGGGGATGTTAATGATTATCTCGGCAAAGGCATGTCAGGCGGCCGGATAGTAGTAGTTCCGCCTCCTGATGCGACCTTTGTACCACAGGATAATATAATTGCAGGCAATGTAATTTTGTATGGCGCCACGGGTGGAGAAATTTACCTGCAAGGCGTAGCCGGCGAACGGTTCTGTGTGCGTAACAGCGGGGCGACCGCAGTGGTAGAGGGTGTGGGCGACCATGGCTGCGAATATATGACCGGCGGCGTAGTGGTAGTGCTGGGCCAAACCGGTAATAATTTCGCGGCCGGCATGAGCGGCGGTATTGCTTATATCTATGATGAAAGCGAACTCTTTGATACCCGCTGCAATCTGGATATGGTCGAGCTCGAAAGCGTGACCAGCGAAGCGGATAGCCGGCAGTTGCGCACTCTGATGGAGAATCATTACCAATATACCGGAAGTTCCCGAGCCAAAATGATTCTGGATAATTGGGAGGCTTACTTGCCCATGTTTGTGAAAGTTATGCCCATTGATTACCAGCGAGTGTTGGAGAGGATGGCCGGGGAAGAACATAAAGATACGGAAACTGTCTCAGCGACGGAAGAGGTGTTTAAGTAAATGGCAAAACCTACTGGTTTTTTAGAATACGCGCGTAAAAATCCGCCCCAGCGGCCTATCCCGGAGCGGATACATGATTTTATCGAGATTGATAAATGCTTGGACCCGGATCAGATCGAGATCCAGGCCGCGCGTTGCATGGACTGTGGGGTTCCGACCTGCCATGCCTATGGCTGTCCGCTGGGCAATTTAATCCCGGATTTTAATGATCTTATCTATAAAAAAAAGTGGCGTGCCGCGCTTGAGCTGCTGCATAAAACTAATAACTTTCCTGAGATTACCGGCAGAATCTGTCCCGCGCTATGCGAGGCCGCCTGCACATTATATATTAATCAGGAGCCGGTCGCTATCCGCCAGATTGAGTTGCAGTTAGTGGAGCGCGGCTGGGAACAAGGCTGGATTAGTCCTTGGCCCGCAACTTTTAAAACCGGAAAAAAAGCCGCTATAGTAGGATCGGGCCCGGCCGGCCTGGCCGCGGCCCAGCAGCTTGCGCGCCAAGGTCACAAAGTAACCTTATTCGAGAAATCCGACCGTATTGGTGGCCTGCTGCGCTATGGTATTCCGGATTACAAGCTGGTCAAGAGAGTGATTGACCGCCGTCTGGAGCAGATGCTCGCTGAAGGCGTGATTTTCCAGCCGCAGGTGGAGGTTGGAAAAGATATCCCGGCTACAGAGCTGGACAAAGAGTTCGACGCTATCCTGATTACAACCGGCGCCAGTGTGCCACGTGAGCTTAAAGTCCCGGGCCGGGAGCTGTCGGGTACATACTTGGCGATGGATTTTCTAACCCAGCAGAATAAAGTAAATGCCGGAGATGAGATACCCCCCAGTGAGCGGATAAGCGCGCGGGACAAGCACGTAGTGGTAGTCGGCGGAGGAGACACGGGTTCAGACTGTATTGGCACGAGCATTCGCCAGGGCGCCCGGCATGTCACGCAAATTGAACTTTTGCCCAAACCTTTGGAAGGAAACAATCCGGATACCCCCTGGCCCATGTGGCCGGTTATTCTGCGTACTTCCACTTCGCACCAGGAAGGCTGTGACCGTCTATGGGGCATCTCGACCAAGCAATTAACCGGCGTTGGGGGCAGAGTCAAAGCACTCCAGGCCGTGAAACTGGATTGGACCAGGTCAGATGACGGACGCTGGATTTCTAAAGTAATTACCGGCTCGGAATTTGAAATAAAAGCTGATTTAGTGCTGCTGGCCATGGGTTTTGTGCATGCCGAGCACGGGTCCTTGGTGGAAGATTTAAAACTGGAAAAAGATCAGCGCGGGAATATTAAAGTAAATGAGAAATTTATGACCTCAACGCCCGGTGTGTTTGCCGCGGGCGATGCGGAGACCGGCCCTTCGCTGGCCGTACGCGCCATCAATCGCGGCCGCCTGGCCGCCGGACATATAGACGCATTTTTATCCGAGGGTAAGTAGGGGCCGGCCCTTAAAGCAATGCGCGAACAAGTGAAAATAAAATGGAAACTTCACTTGTATTCGGAAACAAGCTTGCTAGGACTGGCTGAAAAGTACAACGCTGTAATCAGAGGCTGGATTCAGTATTATGGTAAATTCTACATTACTGAATTGATTGGTCTTGCAAACTATTTTAATTTAAGATTAGTTAAATGGGCAAGGCGCAAGTACAAAAGCCTCAAGCTACACAAGAAAAGAGCGTGCGATTGGTTGAGACGAGTTTTCCAGGCAAATCCTACTCTGTTTGAATATTGGAAAGTGTTTAAGGTGTGTTAATGGGCGCGGTGTGAATCGAGAGGTTCCCGCACTGTTCTACGAGCGGCTAAAGGGGAAGTTCCTTTGGTCGACTCAACTCAGTTAATGAAGGATATTATGAAGTGATACAAAGGCGGATTAGTAAAGCTATAGCCAATTACAGTTGTGCTTTAATGAACAATACTAAGTGGCGTGAAGTTCTTGATGTTGTTGGCAAATTACACATGCCGGTTCAGTTTGCTTTTGTTGGAGAAGAAAAGTTTATGAATACATGTTTTTTTCCTGAAGATGGTTGTACTAAAGTTGCAACAAAAGACTGCTGTTTGCATGGTCCGTTCTATTTAAGGGAAATATATGCGATACGATGCCCTATAAATGAAATCAAACAAGACAGTGAAACAGGTTCTAAGTATAAGGGACAACGAAGATCACAATGTTTTTTATCTGAGTTGAAAAAAATCGGTCAATTGCCGCTGGAAAAAAATGATGAGTATATTATTATTCGGGGCTACCAAAAATAGTCTTTGAAAATCGTTGTTGCAGGCAAAAAACCATGGATGTTTACATATGATATCTATGGTGTCTCTTATAGGAGTTTGGAATATGCATATTTAGGCGTTGGGGGCAGAGTCAAAGCACTCCAGGCCGTGAAACTGGATTGGACCAGGTCAGATGACGGACGCTGGATTTCTAAAGTAATTACCGGCTCGGAATT
>DAOVYW010000198.1 GCA_030635415.1 Candidatus Firestoneibacteriota bacterium | reverse complement strand
TTCCTGGTTTCCGGTCCCCTGCTGGGCGGACTGGCATGGCTGATAAGCGGGCAGACTTTAGCATTGGCCGATTTGGCGGTGCTGCCGGGCATGCTGTTTATCCTGTCCGGTTCAGTGTGGGGAGCGTTGGTTTTTGGCTTTATGTCCTGGGATGCCAGCGGGAAATTGTCCTGGTTATGGAAATTCTTGGTAAGCAAAGGTGTTTACCGGGCCGGGCCGGAAAATCTTTTAACCGGCTTCAGAAATGCGGAATTGGCCGCTTCTGATCAAAAAAATCCTGCCTATACCCAAAGGACTACCATTTACGCGAATAAAGATTTTATGAGTCAGCGTCCGAAATCCATCCAATGGTTCTATTTCCTGCATGAACGGATTCATGTCTATTTTAATTCCAAAAAAATATCTTTTGGGGCTGAAACCCTGGCGTATGGCGGCCAGGCCTTGCCCTTGATTTTATTGCAAATTGTCGGATTAGGCCTGGTTTTAAATGCTGCGCCCGGCCTGGGCCTGGCCACCCTCTTGGTTATATTTGCGCCTGCAGTTTTATTTACGTTATCCCAGACGAGTAGACAGGAAGATCCGGCCAAGAAACAAATAAAACCTTCTAGGATAAGTTCAATTTATGCAATCATAATTTTGTTGGCAGCCGTGAATTTAGCCGATTCTCAGCTATTTTCTTTTAATGCAACGTTGGATTTACTCTGGCAGTCATATTGTGAACGGTTATCTTCCCATCCTTTAGGCACTAAAGCCATAACCGCTTTCGGATTGGGTTTGACAGGCGACTTTATGGCCCAGAAAATAGAAAAAAGGCGTTTTAGTGGCGACAAAAAGAAAATAAATAAAAGACGGTTGCTTTCTGTAAGTTTTTTACAAATGGTATTAAATGGTATTTTGCTGCATTTCTTTTTTAATATTCTCGAATGGATTGTTCCCGGGTCGGATTTTTCGGAGGTTATGCTTAAAACCTTGATTGGAAGTCCAACCTGGGCTCCGCTATTTCATTTCTTGAATTTTTCCGGGATGATTTTCTTTTCTAAAACAGGATTACGCGAGGCTTTTTCCGGCGAGACTTTCAGAGAATGTCTTGGGAAATTCAAAGCGGTATTTTGGTCAACCTATAAAAAAGATTTTGTTCTCTGGACGCTTATTGTTTCTCCCTTGAATTTTGCGTTTGTTCCACTGGATTTGAGAGTGTTGGTGGTCAATCTTGTCGCCATCCCATGGATAGCTTATCTTTCCATAACCGGCCACCGTTCAAATAATGAGGATGAATCCGCAAAGCAATCTCTGCCCATCCGCGGGTCATACTGGCAAGAAAAATTGGCTGCCGAGGATTTAAAAGCCGCGCCGGAAGTTTTGGGGTTTTATGACATTGGTCGAATTAAACCTAATGGAATATATCCAACACTTGAGGGATTGAGCCGGCAAGGCAAACCCTTGATTATTGAAACTGACAAAGGAAAATATGTTTTAAAACCTATAACCACAGCTTTATACCCGGAACTGGAAGAGAGCACTCAATATGAAGTTTCTGTTGTAAAGGAGCTAGTCAGGCAGGCTTTGCCAGCAGCTCCGATCATTAGCACGAAAAAGCCAGGTGTTTATTATGCTAAAGCAAGTAACGGCAAAAATTATGTTCTATATAGATTTATTGAAGGCAAATCTGTGCAATCCCGCGATATGAATGAGAGACAATTCGACAATTTTGTGGACGCTATAGCCCGGATCAATCGCGCGCTTCAATCTTTTAAACCTGCGGGTAGAAGAACCAGACCTGAAATTATCGATTTTCACGTTCAGAAAGCCAAACTTATCGAATTAAGGGAAAGAGTGCTTAAGAAAAAAAGACGTGATACCAATTATCAATTCAGCAAGAGTGAGAAAGTTTATCTCGAATATGTTGCATTCCTGCTTGGACAAATAGACCTTCTGAATTCGAATCTCTCGCGGTTTGCCTATCACTTGTTGCCACAAACCATCGTGCATGGAGATTATCATGCCGGCAATGTTCTTTTCAATGGCAACGAACTGGCCGCGGTTTTTGACTGGGAACATTCACGGCCAGAAGCGCGTATTTATGAGTTGTTTCATGGCATATTTCCCATGACTCGAAAAAGTCGATTTAATCTTCCGGGACTAACTAAAGTATTGAAAAGATATGAACACACCTCAAAGCTCTTGCCCATAGAGATTGATTATCTGCCGGAAATGGCTAGATTGAAATTTATCGAGATGATGACGTGGCTGGTCAAACCGGAAATGCTTGCCGAAAGCTATAAATATGACTTAAGCGATATCGATCCCTTAGAGCAAGTGTTGTTTCTGTTGGAGCAAGATGAATTTTTGCTTGCATGGTTTCAAGAAAATGCCGACGTATTGAAGGATATCGACCGAATTATTCGAAATGGAGAGTTCGAACAATCGATTCAGCAGGCATTGGCCGGGACTTCCCCCAAGCGGCCATTTTCCTGGCAGGAGAGCCTGAAGACCTTGGTTATATTTGCGCCTGCAGTTTTATTTATGTTATCCCAGACTTGTAGCCGGAAAGAGCCGGCCGGCAAGATAGTAGATAAGATCGGATACGGGGTTAAGCAGTTCCGGGAGGAAAAACCAAGACCGGAAAATATAATGCCGGTTATGGCGAATGAACCATGGCGCGGCCGGCTGCCATTAATGCAGAAGGTTTTACTCTATTGCTTGAGCAGGATACTATACAGCCCGGGTTTGAGCCAAAGCGGGAATCTCAGGGCCCGGCTGCCGCTGGAAGGCTTGGTAAGTTTCCTGCGTGGGGCCCTGTTGATTGTCCAGGGAATCCTATGGTTGTGGATAATAACGAGGGAGGCCGGAGCCGGGAGGCAGGACGGTCAAACCTTGGATATACAGCGGCTGCTGGTGGAAATCCAAGCTGATGAAACGGCAGTGGAAATATTCGCCCGGCAGGGATACGGAGATTTTATCCGGCCTAATATCCGGGTTAAGCCCTGTTCCGAGCTGAGCCTTATCTCACGTTGGCTCAGTCCGCTGGGCAGGGTACATCCGGATAAGAATGGTCAACCGGTGATCCATGTGCCGGATGCTTTGCTGCTTAACAGCCGGGAACCGGGAATGAATTTCTTTTTACGGATGATGCTGAAAAATCATCTGGAGAGTTTTTGTGCCCTCAGCCGAGTGGACATCCCACTGATCAGGCTGCGGGTGAAACCTGGACGGCCACTCCTGATCATAGACAGAATCCAGCAGCTAGTGCTTGGTCCCCGGGGATATTTAGCCTGGATGCTAAAAGATGACAAGTCCATTTTGGCTCGACAGTTGCTGAATAAAAACAGTCCGGCCGGGCAGGCCTATGAGAAATGGTGGGATAGACGGGATAGGGATAATACCTGGAAATGGGTTGACCTTATGCTGGGAGAAGTGGAAAAGCCGGACGATTTTCAACCAGTGCTGGAATCGCTGGCAACTTTAAGCAGGTTGTGCTCCCGCGTGCCCAGGTTAAAAGGGATTGCAGTAGGCAATCTGTATGGTCAGATGCCGAAGGGAGTGGCCAGACCAATCATACTGCCGGCGATACTTTTACAGACGCGCTCTGACCGGCGTTTCTGGCTGAATAGGCTGGAAAAGATGGGTCTGCCTCTTATGCTGAAGCGGCGCGAACTTCTGCCTCTGCACCGCCAACCGGTCCGTGCTTTGGGCCGGGCGGCTTAATTTGTAAAGAGACGTAAAAAGAAGGTTGCGCCACAAGGTTTTTCTTGATAACATTTTAAAATAATATTTAGAAATACAGTTTGAATAATACGCGCTATCAGGCAGGAGTAAATAGTCAATCCTGATGCCAAGAAGTAAGGGCCGAACGTTTGTAGGGGCGTTTAATTAAACGCCCCTACATTCCGTGGGTTGTAGGCTTCAACTTTTGAGAGGTTAAAAAAAACAGCATGAGATATTTATATGCGGGGAGTTTCATAAGCACAATAGACTTGCTTATGAATGGCTAATCAGGAGTAAATATGGATACACTTCAATATAAAGAAATTTTTATCTCCGAAGCCATGGAGTATCTGGAACATCTCAACCAGGATTTATTGGCACTGGAAAAAAATCCTGCGAATCAGAATTCTTTAAACGAGATATTTCGTACTTCCCATACCTTGAAAAGCATGGCCGCTACCATGGGCTTTGATCAAATTAC
>DAOVYW010000124.1 GCA_030635415.1 Candidatus Firestoneibacteriota bacterium | reverse complement strand
GTAGTTTCGGGATCTTGTTTCTGATGACAACGGGGACAAAACTATTGTGGTGGGAGGCGTGTTCCGTCAGAATAGACAAGGTTATAATTATTAATACTTTTTTTTGCTCATTTCGTTTAAAACCAGGGTGCTATGGCAGTACGGGCAATTTCAACAAAGGGGCCGGGATAAATGCCTAAAACCAGAATCCCTAACACCGTTATCAATAAAACTATTGCCAAAGGAAGTGATAGTGGCATGCCGGCCGGAGCATTTTTATCCGGCGGCAGGATATAAATTACCCGGATAACCCGGAGGTAGTAATAAAGCGAGATCGCGGTATTAATCAAGGCTATAACTACCAGCCATACATATCCCTGGCTGAAAACCGCTGTAAATAAATAAAATTTTGCGGCAAAACCGGCCAAGGGCGGAACTCCTGCCAGGGAAAGCAGGGCCAACAACATGACCAGTCCCAATCGGGGGGAACGCTGCGCCAGTCCGGCATAAGCCGGCATATCCGTTGAGCCGGTAACGCGCTCCACGGCTATCACCACGGCAAAAGCTCCGAGGTTGGTAAAGAGATAGGTTCCTAAATAAAACAACAGAGCGGAAATGCCGATTATTTTAAAAGCCACCAGGCCCATAACCATGTAACCGGCCTGGGCGATAGCAGAGTATGCCAGCAGACGCTTTAGATTCGTCTGCGGAATGGCGGCCAAATTTCCCAGAAACATGCTGGCCACGGCCAGCACGGCCAGTACCTGGCCCCACTCGGCCTGCCCGGCTGATAGTCCGCTGACTAATAAACGTAACGCCAGGGCAAAACCGGCGGTTTTGCCCGCCACGGATAAAAAAGCCGTCACCGGTGTGGGTGCACCTTCATAAGCGTCAGGAGCCCACATGTGGAACGGCACCAGCGCCAGCTTGAAACCTATACCCGCCAGGACACAGATAACACCCAGGAGAATGATCAGCCCTGAGTCCGCCTGGGCCACGGCTGCCAGTTCAGGAATCCTGGTCACCCCGGTAGCCGCGTAAATTAATGATAGTCCAAAAAGCAAAGTCGCTGATCCCATCACTGCCATAACCAGATATTTCAGGCCGCCTTCGGCTGACTTGGCATCCGCCGGCCGGTAAGCGGTCAACAGCACCAGGGGAAAAGTGGTCAGTTCCAGTCCGACATAAAGCAATACCAACTCGTTGCCGGAAGCCAGGAATAACATACCCAGGGCTGAAGCTAATAAAAGTACTAGAAATTCTCCGCGAGGACGTTTCCATATTTCATCGAAATCCCAGGCGCTGAGAATGGTTAATCCCAGCGCCAGAATAATTATTGTCTTAAGATAGCGTCCCAGCGCATCACCCGTCCAGGCCCGGCCGAACTCACCGTCCGGCACCACCCAGATTAAAATTAAAGCCGCTGTCGCTCCCCCCAACGCCAGCAGGGACAACCATTTGCGGCGGGCAGCATTAAAAAATAAATCCCCAACCAGCACACCGCCAATAGTCAGCGCCAGCACGATTTCCGGGAGCAACCGCAGCCAGCCGGTCATGGCGTTCCTCCCCACACCGCGGCCATGGATGTCACGCTGGTATTAATAATATTCACCAGCATAGCGGGATATACTCCTACGCCGAGCAGAATAAGCATTAAAATCGCGAGGCAGGCTTTTTCCATGAGATTGGCGTCTTTCAGGTTTTCAAACTTATCTTTTTCCGGCCCAAAGAATATTTTTTGAACCACGCGCAATATGTAGATAGCGGTAAAAAGAATGCCCGTCACCGCGATTATGGTTAACCAGGGATAAACTTTAAAGGCCCCGATAAAAACCAAAATCTCGGCTATGAAACCTGAGAAGCCGGGCAATCCCAGGGAGACCAGGCCGGCAATTATAAAAGCCAGGGCCAGATAAGGCGTCCGGCGGCCCAGCCCTCCCATTTCACGAATATCCCGGGTGTGGGTCCGTCCGTAGATCATGCCCACCAAAGCAAAGAAAAGGCCGGTCATAATGCCGTGCGAAAACATCTGCAGCACTGCTCCATTTAAAGCCACAGGATGGAGCGCGCAAATTCCCAGCAACACAATGCCCATATGCGAGACCGAGGAATAGGCCACTACATATTTAAGATCAGTCTGAGCCATGGCCACCAGAGCGCCGTATACAATATTGATCAGGGTAAAAACGACAAGATAAGGCGCCCACATTTGAGCACCCGCGGGAAGTAATTCCAGTCCCAGCCGGATAATACCAAAAGCCCCGAGTTTCATTAGTACTCCCGCATGCAGCATGGAGACCGCGGTCGGCGCGGAAGCATGGCCATCCGGCGACCAGGTATGAAAAGGCCAAAACCCGGCCAGAATTCCAAACCCTAAAAATAGTACCGGAAAGACTATGGCTTGAAAATTACGGCTAAAGCTCTGGCGGGCTATATCGTCCAATAAAAAACTATGACCGTAGCCACCGCCACCGAAGTAGAGGGCCAGAATGCCGACCAGCATTAAGGCGCTTCCGGCCATCAGATAGATGGTCAGCTTCATGGCGGAATATTCTTTGGCTCCGGTTCCCCATATTCCGATCAGCAAATACATGGGAAGTACTGCCAGTTCATAAAAAAGAAAAAAGAGAAAGAGATCGCGGGCCATAAAAACCCCGAATACGCCGGTAACCAGTACCAGCAGAAAAGCAAAAAATTCCTGCGGCCGCTCCTGCACCTCCCAGGAAGCCAGTACTCCGCAGAAAATAATCACGGCGGTCAATATAATCATTACCAGCCCCATACCATCCACCGCTACCGCGTACTTAATTCCCAGCGCGGGAAGCAATTCCCGTGCCTCTCCCAACTGGAACCCGGCGGCGCCTAAATCGTATCCTAGCAAAATTCGGCAGGATATAATTAAAGTCATTACGGTCCCGGTCAGCGCCACCCAGCGCGGCCAGGTCGTGCGCTCCCGCGGCAAAAACATAATCACCAGCGCCGTTATTACCGGAACGGCTAAAAGAAAAGATAACAGCATTTAATCAAGCTCCTTGAATTGCTGATTATTTTTTTATTTTGATTTAATAATTTCCATAATCTCCGGATGAGTCATCAGCACCGAAACCATAATTACAACTAATCCTAGAAAAAAAGCCAGGAGATAGGCCTGTAAACGGCCGACCTGTAATAAGCGGGTCCCCTTTCCGGCCAGACGAAAGAACTCACCGACCCGGTTGACCATGCCATCCACCACGTAGCGGTCAAACCAGGCCAATCCCCGGGAAAACACAAACATGCCCTGGCGTACCAGAAAAATATATATTTCATCAATATAATATTTGCGCTCCAGCAGTTTATATGTCCCGGCGAACCGGCGGGCGAGCAACCTGGCGGAAATAGTTTTTTTAAAATAAACCAAGTAGGCCCAGCCGAATCCGGCCAAGGATGCCAGGAAAGCAAACATGGGTATTAAGCGATGGTGCGGCGCCTCTCCAACCTGGGGAGCGCCCCAGGAGGCGGAAATAAAATGCCGGAAATTCTCACCCAGCCATCCCAAACTCAGAGCCAACAAGGCCAAGACCATCAAGGGTATCGCCATGATCCAGGGAGATTCATGTGCCTGGCGTTTTTTCTCTGCCGGGTGCCCGGCAAAAACCACTATCCACAGCCGAAAAACATAGAAAGTTGTTAAAAAAGCCGTCACAATTCCGACCATTAATAAATCCATTCGACCGGCCGCCCAAATCCCCATCAAGATCGCATCTTTACTGAAAAATCCTGAAAAAGGCGGAATCCCGCTCAAGGCCAGAGCTGCCACCAACATAGTTGCGGCGGTTATTTTCAGCCTCGGCCCCAGCCCTCCCATCTGCCGGATATCATTGGTATGAATGGCGTGAATTACTGAACCGGCGGCCAGAAAGAGCAAGGCTTTAAAGACCGCGTGTGTCGTCAGGTGGAACATGCCGGCAATATAATCCCTGCAGCCCAAGGCCATCATCATGTATCCCAATTGGGACATAGTAGAATAAGCCAGTATGCGTTTAATATCATTCTGTACACAGGCGACCGTGGCGGCCAACAGGGCGGTAAAACCTCCCAGATAGGCGATTATCATCAAGGCTGTTTCCGAGGCCGCAAAAACCGGGAACAACCGGGCTACCAGAAACACGCCGGCCGCCACCATAGTCGCGGCGTGAATCAAGGCCGAGACCGGAGTCGGACCCTCCATGGCATCGGGCAGCCAGACATGCAGCGGAAATTGCGCGCTTTTTCCCGCGGCCCCGGCAAAAATTAAAAGTGCCACTATAGTGCTCCATTGACCGGTCAAGCGTCCATCCTTAACCGCCTCGCCTACTTCCAGAATATTGAAAGTATTTAAAAAATAGGCCAGTACCAGAATCCCGATTAAAAATCCGAGATCTCCGAAACGGGTCACTATAAAAGCTTTTTTGGCGGCATCCGCCGCCTCGGGCTTGTGGTACCAGAAACCAATTAACAAATATGAAGAAAGACCAACCAATTCCCAGAACATATAAAGCGTAATAAGATTATTGGCCAGTACCAGACCAAGCATGGAGAAAGTGAAAAATGACATAAAAGAGAAATAGCGCGTAATCCCCTTATCTCCGGCCATATAGCCCAGCGAGTAGATCTGGACCATCAGGGAGATAAAACATACTATTACCAGCATAATAACTGAAAGTGGATCTACCAGCATGCCAAGTTCCATGCTTAAATTTCCTGCGGAACGCAGCCAAACCATGGACACCTGCTCCACCCCGGGAGTGCTGATCAGACCGGCTAAAACATTTAAAGCCATAATGAGCGAGAAAAAAACCGCGCCGGTAGTTATGCTTCCGGCCAGGCGCGCGCTCCGTTGGCCGGCCGCACTTACCAGGATGGCGGCCAGCAATGGCAAAGCTGGAACAAGCCAGACATGTGCAATCATTCCCCAACTCCTTGATTTTTTACCACCGCAGTATGGTCAACCGGTCCAAGTCCACATCTTTCTGATTCCGGTATATCGCGATCACCAGAGCTAAACCTACCGCCGCCTCGGCGGCCGCTATGGTAATAATAAAAATCGCAAATATCAGTCCGCCCGGTTTTCCCCAAAATTGCGCTCCGGCGGTGAAATTCAAGGCCACCGCCAGCATAATTAATTCTACTGCCAGCAGTAAGGCCACGGCATTGCGCCGGGTAAACACACCGTAAAGTCCCAGCGCAAAAAGCACCGTGGAAAGCACAAGGTAATGTGTCAAGCTTATGCTCATAAATTATCAATCCTCCTTGCCGCGGGCTATAACTATAGCTCCCACTAAGACGGCCAAAAGTAAAACCGATACTAGTTCAAATGGCAGGACATAATCGGTCATTAGCAAGACTCCCAGTTTTTGGATCGGAACCTGGGCCGGAACCGCATCCGGGGGCAAGGGTTGAATCAAAATAACCCCGGTGACTAAAACCAGCAGGGCCAAGGCCGTTCCTCCGCCCAGTATTTTTAATTCATTACTGGGCGGCAGCACGGATTTCTCGAAATGACCGGTTAACATCACCGCAAAAACCCCCAGGACGACTACCGCGCCTACATAAATCAATACCAGTACCAAAGCCAGAAACTCTGCTCTCAGGCCCAGCATAAGTCCGGCCACGGCCAAGCTGGCCACGGCCAAGCCTAACAGCGCATGGAGAAGATTACGGCTGTTAACTAACATAATCCCCGCGCCGATTGCCAGCAGCGCCAGTAAATAAAAACCAATAATCGTAGCCATATTAAGTAAGCTCCGTCTTGTAATTTATTGGCTAGTATAGTGTCTCCAACGCTTCTTTACATTTGATTGTCATTGCGAGGAACGTTTTTCGAGACGAAGCAATCTGTGTTGATTGCAAAATGATGATAAAAAGCGGGATTGCTTCGCTTCGCTCGCAATGACAAATGTAAAGTTATTTATGAGACTACACTAGTTGCCGTGATAAAGCGTAATATGTATTTTAAAAAAACCGGCTTAGTAGGGGCACGGCGCGCCGTGCCCCTACTACTATAGTATGCTGCCTGTAAATATTCCCCGCCATTTATAGCAAGATGTTTTATTACTTCGTCAGTCCACCCTGCCAGGTTTCATTAAACTCTACGGATTCCTCCTGAAGCCGGCGTTTCAGCCGCGCCTTATCCTCCACCGCCAATTCATGCTCATGACTCATGCGCAGGGCGTCAAAAGCACAGATCTCTACGCAGAGTCCGCAAAACGTACATCGATCCAGGTGATGCACATAATCCACCAATTCACGGCGGCCGGCCTCATTGGTCCGTGTGGTAATCTCGATGGAACCATTCGGGCAGATACGCTGGCACAACATGCAGACCGTGCAGCGTGTTTTCCCGGTTTCCGGATTCCTGGGCATGACCAACCGGCCGCGGGTCCGCGGCGGCCAAACCAGCCGTTCCTCGGGATACTGGATCGTGCAGGATTTGGAAAACAACTGGCGCAAGGTTATGGCCAGGCCTTTAAACAGATTGATCACAATGTCCCATAGTTCTTGCCGACCGCGTGGCCGGCTCATATCAGCACCAATATTAAGCCGGTTACCAGCAGATTCAAAAAGGCCAAGGGCGTTAATATTTTCCAGCTTAAATCCATGAGTTGATCGGAACGAAACCGGGGAAAGGTCCACCGGAACCAGATGAATAAAAAGAGTATGGCTCCGGTTTTGGCCAGGAACCATACCCAGCCCGGAAACCACGGTCCCTGCCAGCCTCCCAGAAAAAGTGTGGCCCCGAGGGCCGAAAGCACAAACATGTTCAAATATTCGGCCAGAAAGAAATAAGCAAAACGTATTCCGCCGTATTCCGTATGAAATCCGGCGGTTAACTCGGATTCCGCTTCAGGAATATCAAAGGGATTGCGGTTGGTCTCGGCCACCGCGGAAATCAGAAAGATTAAAAAACCTAGAGGTTGAAATAAAATGTAAGGCATTCTTTGGGATTCCACTATCATATGCAGATCCAGGGTCCCGGAGATCATAACCACTCCCATCAGGGAGATCAGAAGCGGCACTTCATAACTAATCATCTGAGCGGCTGAGCGCATCCCTCCGATCAGAGAGTACTTATTGCCTGAACTCCACCCGGCCATTAAAATGCCGATAACCCCAGGTGTCCCAACTGCCACTATGTA
Organism: Candidatus Firestoneibacteriota bacterium; assembly: GCA_030635415.1. Classification (GTDB taxonomy): domain Bacteria; phylum Oederibacteriota; class JAAXVQ01; order JAAXVQ01; family JAUVAV01; genus JAUVAV01. The sequence continues at coordinate 28 of DAOVYW010000124.1, read as the reverse complement.
AATCAGTCCGAGGTTCAAGTGGACCGGG
>DAOVYW010000028.1 GCA_030635415.1 Candidatus Firestoneibacteriota bacterium | reverse complement strand
ACCACCCAGACGCTTTCCCTAGGTTCGAACCTGAAATGACGCTGGCAACTATTACAGTGACCGATGGTGACGCTGCAATCCCTGAATCTTGATTACCGCTATTCCGAAAATAAGAGTTTTGATAATAATGACGTTGAAACCACCCGCAATCTGACGCATACGAGTTCACTCACCCTGCCTTTCCGGTTTACCAACGATTTTTCCGGCAGCTTTACTCTGAGATCGCAAAATGGAATCCGGCTTTCCGGCATAAAGCTGAACACAGAAGTATTTGAAAATCAATATACCGGGGGAATATCCCTCTCTTACAACCTACATATGACCGAGCCGATTAAACTCCCGGATTTTTGGCCTTTCATGGGCGCCCTGATCAAGATTGAGCAAGCGCTTCGGATAACCAATGCTTTGAATGTGACTTTCGTCGCAAACAACACCAGTGGTAATGAACAAATCACTCAATTATTTACTAATGATACAATATTTGATTACTCGCTCTGGAGAAACGTAGAAGGAAACCTTAAAATTACCAATCAGTGGTTTAGCGATAAATCAGAACTAGTCGTGGATAAAGATTATTGGGCCATTAGTCTCAAGGCCGGTTTGACAGCTTCATTTTAATATCACATTTATCCGGGGGCAGGGAAGACATGAAGAAAAAAATTCAAACCATATGGGCCGCGGGTATATTTATGACTGTGCTTATACTATCCCAATCCTGGCAAGCCGGGGCGGCAGAGCCTCCGCGTAATCTGGTGGCTAGTTCCGGGAATGCTTCCGTGGGTTTGATTTGGGAAATTCCCTTTGAGGGAGCAAATACCTTAAGCGCCTATCATATCTACCGCGACAGTTTGAAGATTGAAAGTACCAATACCCTGACAGCATGGTTTTTAGCGAAAGAACTTGAAAACGGTGTCCCTTATCTTTTTGAGGTTTCCGCGGTTTACGAAGATGGGAATTCCGCCACCGCGCAGGGATTAACCGTGGTTCCGGCCGTGCGTCTCCTGGCACCGGAGGGTTTAACCGCGACCGTGGAAGAGACTAATATTACGATAAACTGGGAGGGCGTTGCCCAGCAGACCGCACTCCTGGCCGGGTATAACATCTACCGGGCCATTACTCCCAACGCCGCGGAATGGGATACATTTTCCCTGGGCCTCGAGACCAGCTACCTTGACAGTAATGTTAATTTTGCCTCGGTAAACACATATTATTACCGGGTGACAGCGATTGACTCCTTGGGAAATACGGGCAGTTATTCCGAAATCCTGGGGGTGACAAGCTTTGCCGGTAGCACGGTGCCGGCCAAACCCTCTGATCTCTCAGCCCATACCCTGGACAGTGGAATTTTTTTAGCCTGGAACGAGAGCGAGAGCGTGGATGAATATCAGGTGTTTTATACCACCATCCCCGGAGGTTCAGGAACCATTCAGTCCACAACCTATAATTATATTACGATTACGCCTTTGACCAATAATACTTTATACTATTTTTATATTGCCGCGGTCTGTGATGGATTATTCAGCCAAAGGGCGGAAATCTCTGCCACACCCCGGAGCCTGCCAACGATGGTTGCCGGTTTGGGTAGTCATGCCGGCAATGGATATGTTCAATTGACCTGGACCGCATCGCCGGCGCAGGAAGGCATAATATCTTATAGAATATACCGGGAGATCGACTCCTTGGGAGTAACTCTGACCTCAATCTCCGCCGGGATTACCGCTTATTACGACGAAGATGTGGGGAATTCCCAAAATTATTACTATGCTGTGGCCGCGGTTAATTCCACCGGCCAGGGTGAGGATGCTTTTACCGGCCTCGTTACCCCGGCGGAAAACACTTTGCCTGTGCTGCCAAGAAATTTCCGGACCGGAATGGGGATTTCCCGGACTATTGATTTCTCCTGGGATTTGAACCCCGGGGGAGATAACCTCACATCGTATATCCTATATCTTCCGACCGGTGATCCCTGGATAATTCCGGCCGATATCAGTACCACCAGGGTCGCGGAAGGATTAACCAATGGTATGATTTTTGATTTTTATTTGCAGGCTGAAAATGCCTCCGGGAGCTCAAATTCAGTGGTGGTTCACGCGGCGCCCCTGGCCGTGCCTTCATTTTTTCAAGCCCAGGTAAGCAACAATAATATTTTATTATCCTGGAACGAGGGGGATTATCCTTCCGGAGCGGAATATCTGCTCTCCCGGACAGACGCGGGTTTTTTAAATCCGGTTCTTTTGACCAATACCGGTTCCGCCCTGGCGTATACTGATGCCGGGCGGTTGAACGGTACATATTATTACCAACTAACCGCCTGCAATGTCCAGGGCCTGGAAGCGGATGCCGCCTACGCGCTTACGGCTACGGCAGCGGTTTTTGAGCCGCCCTTACCGCCGCAACAGGTGGCGCTGATAAGCGGGGATCAGGAAATTAAAGTTATCTGGCGCAGCGTGGAACAGGCTGATACCTTCAACCTCTATCGGACTACCACAGACGGGATATACGGAACGCCGATTTCCGCCGGCGCGCTCAAGTCCACGGATACATGGTTTATGGACGTTCATAGCGCGGAAAATCCCATTATCAATAAACAGAAATATTATTACTGTTTAAGCGCCCTTAATGACGCCGGAGAGAGTACCCGGTCGGCCCAGGCTTGGGCCGTGCCTTACAAACCGGTCCAACTGCCGGATGATTCCGCGATTGAATTCCTTAAACTGCGGCGTAAGGTGAAGTTGCAATGGAAACCGTCAATTCCCGGTGATTATCCCATTATCGGCTATAATCTTTATCGCAGCCACGACGGGGGCGCGAATTTTATAGTCCAGGGAAATACGCCAACCGTCGCGGCTTCCAGTAATACTATCGCGGTTTTTACATACCTGGATGAGGATATAGCTTATAATACCACGTATATATACCGGCTGCATGCTCTGGACTTTGACGCGGTTTATGACCTGTATCATGAAGGCCCGGCTTATCTCCTGATTAGTGTGACCATTGAACAGCCGGTTAACCGGATACAGGTACTGCGCAACGCATTCAACCCGGCTTGCGGTGAGTGTGTGCCTATACAGCTAATGCAGGTTCAGCCGGGACGGGTATGGATCAAGATATATAATTTAGCCGGAGAATATATTCGGACTCTGTTTGACAAAGAGATTCAGGGGACCTATTCCGCTTTGGATCCGTATATATCGCCTCTGATTTATTGGGATGGAAGAAATAATCAAGGTGAAATCGTGGCCAGTGGAGTTTATCTCATTCATGCCGAGGGACCATCCCGTTATCATCAAACCCGGAAAATCGCGGTAATTAAATAAATATCCAACATGAAAATTCCAACTTGGTTTAAACGGCTTGTGATACAGGGAATAAGTCTGATAGGACCGCCTGCTTGTCCGGCATGCGGCCGGCCGGCGGGAAGGCATGCGCTTTCAATAATATGCCCGGATTGTAAACCATCTCTGGCAGGGCGGCCCTTTTGCTCCCGGTGCGGATGTTTTTTGGGGCCGAGCCCCATGCTCGCGATTAATGAGGTTGGAGAATGCCGAACCTGCCGGTATGCAAAATTGTATTTTGACCTGGCCCGATCGCTGGCGCCATATCAGGATAATTGGAAAAAGGCCATCCTGGCGTTAAAAGTCCGGCCGGGTGGAGAATTATTAGGCCAAATGGCTAATATGTGCCGCGGGTTTATTTCCACCGGACGTATTCCCGGCGCCTGGCAGGCATTGGTTCCGGTTCCGGCCCGGCGAACCGGGACGCGGCATGCGGCTGCTCAATTGGCTAAGAAACTGGCCGCGCGCTTGCAACTATCTTATGCGCCCGCACTGCGCTTCGACCGCCGGACCCGGGCCCAAAGAGGATTAAACCGGCATGCCCGCCTGCAAAACCGCAGCCATACTATGACCGCGGATTTCCGCGTGGTTTCCGGCCGTAACCTGTTGGTAATTGATGATGTGATAACTACCGGCGCGACTGTCAATGAATGCGCCCGCGCGCTTAAAAACGCCGGCGCCGCGCAGATAGGTGTTTTAGCCCTGGCGCAAGGCGAGGATTATTTTAAATTCAGGAGGTAATTATGAAAACCATAGCCATATATCCCGGTACTTTTGATCCGGTGACTACCGGTCACCTGGATATAATTAGGCGGGCCCGCGAAGTTTTCTCCAGCATTATAGTGGCGGTCGCGGAAAACACGCCCAAACCGACACTTTTTTCCCTGGCAGAACGCGTGGAAATATTAAAACTTACGACGCGCAATTTATCGCGCGTGGAGGTTGATTCATTCACCGGACTCCTGGTGGATTATATGCGTAATCGGCAGGCGCATGTCGCGCTGCGGGGATTGCGGGCGATTTCTGATTTTGAATATGAAATACAAATCGCCCAGATGAACCGCAAGCTGTATCCGGAATTTGAAATTGTATACATGATGCCGGATGAGAAATATACTTATATCAGCTCCTCGCTGGCTAAGGAAGTAGCCTCGTTGGGCGGGGACGTAAGCAGTCTCATACCGGAAGAAGTACAGCCATTTCTGAGGATGAAATTTAATCCTGGGAAATAATCCCCAGCCGCGCATGTTTAGGGATTTGCCCGCTCGTTTTTTTTTAAAAAATATGCTTCATAATCCGGCGGGTCTGTAGTATTATATTTTGCCACGACACGTAAATTCTTCCCGGTCGATTTCTTGAACTCTAAAACCTGCGAGGTTGATATGTCTTATATTGTCATGGCGCGGAAGTGGCGCCCGCAAACCTTCGAATCCGTAGTCGGGCAGGAACATATTGTCCGAACTTTGAAAAATGCCATCCTGGCCAACCGGATTTCCCACGCTTACCTATTTACCGGTCCGCGGGGAGTGGGTAAAACCACCACGGCACGTCTGCTGGCCAAGGCGGTTAATTGTATTTCACCCGTGAAGGGCGAACCCTGTAATCATTGCGTGCGCTGCGAAGAAATTATTAAGGGCAGCGTAACTGATGTGATTGAAATCGATGCCGCGTCTAATGGATTGGTGGACGATGCCCGCGAACTTCGGGAAAAAGTGCGTTATGCGCCCCTAACCTGCCGTTACAAGGTCATGATCATCGACGAAGTTCACATGATGAGCAATGCGGCCTTTAATGCCCTGCTTAAAACCCTGGAAGAACCCCCGGCCCATTCCATTTTTATCCTGGCCACGACGGAATCCCACAAGGTGCCGGCTACCATTGTGAGCCGCTGCCAGCGTTTTGATTTTCGGCGTATTCCGGCCAAGGAGATAACCGAGCGGTTGGCGGTTATGGCTGCGGCTGAAAACATTGTGGTAGATGAGGAAGCCCTGCATCAGGTGGCGCGGGGCGCGGACGGCAGTCTGCGTGACGCCCAGAGCCTGTTTGATCAGATTATAAGTTTTAGCGGCACCCGGATTGAAGCCGCGGATGTAGTGACGGTTTTAGGCCTGGTGGATGCCCAGGTTTACATTGATCTGGTGGATGCAATTGCCGAACGTGATGCTGCCCGGGCTTTAAGCCTCATCAATGAGCTGGTGAATTCGGGTGCGGATTTGCGCCAGTTTATGAAGGATTGGGTCGAGTATTGGCGCAGTCTGGTCATAGCGCAGGTTATGCCGGATCGTCTGGACCAGGTTCTGGATTTAGCCTCGAATATGCTGGAAGCCGCAGCCAGGCAGTCACGGCTGTTCGTGCCCGAGGAACTGACCAGCCTGGCCAAACTGGCCGCTGCCACGGATGATGAGTTACGGCGTACGCAGAATCCCCGGATTGTTTTAGAACTTCTGCTAGTCCGGCTTTGCGCGGCGGAACGGGTGGTCTCCCTGGAATTTCTGTGGCATCAGTTGCAGGACTTGGAAACTCATTGGGAGAAAAGGCAGGATAAAGTGATGGCCGTGCCGCAAGCAGGAGAAACTGTTGCAACGGCGGAAGCAAACAATTCTCCGTCCGCAGCGGCTAAAGCAGAGGAAAAGCCTTCCGAAGAAGGGGAGCCGGCCTTAATAGTTGACTCTCTGGAGGATGCGGCTCCGGATTCGTATTTGGACAAAGTCCGGGCTAGTTGGCCGGATATCATGGAAGCAGTCGGACAAGAAAACCGTGTTTTGCAAGCATTGCTGCGGGATGTAAAAATAACCGCTGCCGAGGAAGGGCGGGTGGAAATAAATTGTGCGTCTGATTATCATGCCGCCGGATTGCAAAAAGAGGAATCCCGTAAAGTCATTGGAAAAGTTCTGGAAAAGACGCTGGGACGCGCAACCCGTATACATGTAAAAGGATCTAAGGGTGTTTCCCAAACAGAGGAAGCAAAGCCCGGGAAGCAGCAAGGCCGGGAGAAGGAGTTTGAGGAAATCGCCCAGCGCGAACCCCTAGTTCGTAAAACTCTGGATATGTTCGGAGGACGGATCGTGGAGGTTATTTCTAATCCCGCCAGCGGGAAATAGGACGGTTTAAATCCCTCCCGTCAATATTTAGAAAGAGGCAGGAAGCTTTTATATGTATTCCGGGGTTTTAGCACGTATGATTGAGGAATTAGGCCACATGCCGGGCATAGGGCCCAAGACTGCCCAGCGGCTGGCATTTTACCTGCTTCGTCAGGAACGGGCCGCGGTGGAACAGCTGGCCCATACGCTGATCGAAGCTAAGGATACTATTCGTTATTGTTCAATCTGTTTTTCATTATGCGAAAATGAAATCTGTGCGATTTGCAGTAATCCCCAGCGCGATTCGACTATGATCTGCGTAGTGGAGGAACCCAACGACGTTTTTTCCCTGGAACGGACCCGGGCTTTTAATGGACTTTATCACGTTCTTATGGGAACACTCTCTCCCCTGGACGGTATTGGCCCGGAAGATTTGAAAATCACGGAATTATTACGACGCCTTCAAAACAATCAGGTGGGGGAGATTATTATAGCAACTAATCCGGATGTTGAGGGTGAAGCTACTGCCATTTACTTAGGAAAGCTGCTTAAACCCCTGGGGGTCAAGGTTACCCGTCTGGCCAGTGGATTGCCGGCCGGTGGGAATCTGGAATATGCTGATGATATAACCATTACCCGGGCCCTGGGCGGACGCCGTGTGCTATAATCCGTCTTAAGCGCCAAAACCTGCTTGATTTTTCCTGAAAGAAGCGTATAATTTGCTTTTTTAAAACCAGCCTTTTTCAGGGGCGGGGGATTTTTATGAAATCTTGGTTAATAATTTAAGGAAGGGAGATACTGTTTTAATGGATAAAATGATTGAAATTCGATGGCACGGACGCGGAGGCCAGGGAGCCAAGACTGCGGCCTTGTTGCTCGGCGAGGCCGCAATTCGAACCGGAAAATATGTTCAGGCTTTTCCGGAATATGGTCCGGAGCGGATGGGCGCGCCGGTTCAATCCTTTGACCGCATCAGCGACAAACCCATTACCCTGCATTGTTCTGTAACCAATCCCGAGGTGGTAGTGGTGCTTGATGCCTCCTTAATGGAGTGCGTGGACGTCACTGCCGGTTTGAGCGAGGAGGGTGTTCTCCTGGTTAACACTTCCCGGAGTCCGGATGAAATCCGTCAACGCTTGAATTGGCAGGGACAAAAACTCTATACGGTTGATGCCTCGGCCATTGCCATGGACACTATTAAAAAGAATGTTCCCAATACGCCTATGATGGGCGCCTTGCTCAAAGCCACGAATTTAATGGACTTTGAAAGCATGCTGGAAGATACCAAGCATAAAATGGAGAAGAAATTCAAGGATCGCCCGGGAATCGTGGAAGGCAATATGGCAGCCATTCGGCGCGCCTATGAGGAGGTAAAGATTTAATGAGTACACAGACTGTAAAACCCGGCTGGAAATCATTCAAGCATGGCAATCCACTGGAAGCAGCTACTTCGCAGCAGTTTAAAACCGGCGCTTGGGCTACTGAGGTTCCGGTTTGGAATTCCGAGACCTGCATAAATTGTCTGGCCTGCTGGATTGCCTGTCCGGATGATTGTTGGGAAGTCAAGGATGGTAAGATCACAGGAGTGAATTTGGACTATTGTAAGGGATGCGGGATCTGTGCTCACGAGTGCCCCACCAAGACGAAGTCAATTAGTATGAAGCCCAAGAACGGGGCATAAAAAAAATTGTAGGGGCGGACTTTCATGTCCGCCCTTAAAGTCGGGCCGGCATGGAAGCCGGCCCCTACGATTGCATGATAGGACATAAAAAAATTTTTGTAGGGGCGGACTTCCATGTCCGCCTATCTAAAGAAATAACCGCAGGAGGATGAGAAAAGATGGAAAAGGCAATTGAAACCATGAGCTCTCCCAGATCAGCCGGGAAGGCGGAGCCAAGAAAAGCAACCCTTGCCAGGACCGGCAATGAGGCTATGGCTGAAGCCATGCGCCAGATAAATCCTGATGTTTGCGCCGCTTATCCGATTACCCCGGCCACGGAAATAGTGCAAATTTTCGCGAATTTTGTAAATGATGGCCTGGTGAAAACGGAGTTTATTACGGTCGAATCCGAACATTCCGCCATGTCGGCCTGTATCGGCTCGGCGTCATCGGGTGCCCGTACTATGACAGCCACTTCTTCCCAGGGGCTGGCTCTGATGTACGAGATGCTTTATATCGCCGCCGGTTATCGGCTTCCGATTGTTATGGCCGAAGTGAACCGGGCTTTATCCAGTCCGATTAATATTCACTGTGATCATAGCGATACCATGGGTGGCCGGGATTCAGGCTGGATTCAGATATTTTCAGAAAATGCACAGGAAGCTTATGATAATTTAATCCAGGCGGTTCGCATTGCAGAACATCCGGATGTGCTTCTGCCGGCCTGGGCCAGTACGGATGGGTTTATCATCAGCCATGGCATGGAAAATTTCGAGCTTTATCCCGATGACGCGGTCCGGCAATTTATCGGGGAATATAAGCCGGCTTTTACACTTTTAGATAACCGGAAGCCCTTCACTTTGGGAGCCGCTGATCTTCAGGATTTCTATTTTGAGCATCGCCGGTCCGCTTATGAAGGCATGCGCGCCGCCAAAAAAGTGATTCTGGAAATCGGCCGGGAATTCGGGGATAAATTCGGAACTGCTTATGGATTTTTCGAAGGCGTCCACTTGGATGACGCGGAAGTTGTCATGGTGGCTCTTGGTTCCACGGCCGGGACAGGCCGAGTGGCAGTTGAAAATCTCCGTCAGCGCGGGATTAAGGCGGGTCTCTTGAAATTAAGGGTATTCCGGCCTTTTCCGGCCGAGGAGTTGGTCCAGGCATTGGCGCATGTTCCGGCCATTGCCATAATGGACCGGTCGGATTCCTTTAACGCTCAGGCCGGACCGCTGGCCACGGAAATTAAAGCCGCTTTATATGATGCGGGCCAGTATCCGAAAATAATAAATTATATATATGGATTAGGCGGGCGGGATATCCACTTTAGGGAACTGGAGCAAATCCTGGAGCAAACCTTGAAGGCCGGAAAACCAAATGATCTGAATTCCCGGGTAGTATATTGGGGCGTTAGGGAGTAAATATTTCTAATCGAAGGAGTCATAAATGCAGAATCTGAAACAGATGTCCAATCAGGACAAAGTTGGATTAGCCGGCGGCCACCGGGCCTGTGCGGGCTGCGGTTTTCCGCAGATTATTAAAATGATCTATGGACAGTCCCAAGCGCCGGTGGTTACTACTTGCGCTACCGGATGTATGGAAATAGCGACAACCATATATCCTTTTACCGCCTGGCGGGGAAATTTCATCCACAGTGCCTTTGAGAACTCGGCCGCTACTATATCGGGGATTGAGACGGCCTATAAGGCTTTGAAAAAGCAGGGCCGTTTGCCGGCGGAACAGGAAATGAATTTTGTGGCTATCGGCGGGGACGGCGGAACATATGATATAGGTCTACAGGCTCTTTCCGGGGCCATGGAGCGCCAGCATAATATTCTGTATATTTGCTATAACAACGAGGCTTATATGAATACCGGAGTCCAGCGCTCATCGGCAACGCCTCAAGGCGGACATACCACGACCTCCCCGGCAGGTAAAGTCGTCCCCGGGAAAATCCAATTTCCCAAGGACCTGACCGCTATTATAGCCGCGCATGATGTGGTCTATGCCGGCCAGGCCTCAGTGGGATTTCATATTGATTTAATGCGCAAGGCTGACCAGGCTTTTGGTATGGTTGGACCGAAATTCATGAATGTTTATACTCCCTGCCGCCTGGGATGGGGTTCTGATCCTGCCCAGACCTTGGAAATCGCCCGTTTGGCAGTGGAAACATGCCTATGGCCGTTATATGAAGTGGCAGAGGGACGATGGAAACTCACCAGAAAAATAAAAGAGAAAAAGCCGGTTACGGAATTTTATAAAACCCAGAACCGTTTTCGGCATTTATTAAAGCCGGAGAACGAAGAGCTGGTAAAGCAGATCCAGGAAGAAGTTGATCGCCGCTGGCATGATTTATTGCAAAGGTGCGGAGAAGGGGCGTAATTCCGATAATGGCTCAGGAAAACGGCCTGGAATTTGAAAAGGCCATTATAGAGTTGGAAAAAAAGACAGAAGAACTGCGTGGTTTTACGGATGACCAGTCCCTTAACCTGGAAGATGAAATCAAACAGTTGGAGGAGAAGACTGAAAAACTGCGGGATGAAGTATACGCCAATCTTACACCGTGGCAGATTGTTCAGATCAGCCGGCATCCCCGGCGGCCGCATACGCTGGATTATATTAGAGGCTGCTTTGAAAATTTTATGGAAATGCACGGCGACCGGGCGTTTATTGACGACCGGGCCATGGTAGGCGGAGTGGCTTGGCTGGAAAAGAAACCGGTCATGGTGATAGGGACGCAGAAGGGAAGCGATACCAAAGAAAATCTTTATTATAATTTTGGACTTCCCCTGCCGGAAGGCTATCGCAAAGCGTTGCGACTGATGAAATTTGCGGAAAAGTTCGGTATGCCCGTCATTACGCTAATAGATACGGCTGGAGCCTTTCCCGGCCTGGAAGGCGAGGAACGTGGTGTAGCCGAGGCTATTGCCCGGAATCTCCGTGAAATGTCCGCTCTGCGCGCGCCTATTGTGGTGGTGATTATTGGGGAAGGGGGGAGTGGAGGAGCGCTGGGAATTGGGGTCGGCGACCGGGTTTTGATGCTGAATAACGCATCCTATTCGGTTATTACGCCGGAAGGCTGCGCGGCGATTCTCTGGAAAGATAGGGCTCAGGCTCCCCGGGCATCAGAGATACTAAAGTTAACGGCTCCGAATCTAAAAAAAATGGGCATCATAGATGAAATCGTCAGTGAACCTCGCGGCGGCGGTCATCGCGATCATGCAGCTGTTATCCAGTCGGTTAAAAAGCATCTGGTGAAAGAGTTGGAAAGATTAAACCTCATACCCATGGACCAGCTGCTGGAAGAACGTTACAATAAGTTCCGGCGTATTGGATTTTTTGTCACGGCCGACGGTTAGCATGCGGACAGAATCGCTTTTGAAAATAACGCGTCCTTCCGGGCATCCGGGACAAAATCGTTCAGGACAAACAGCCAAGGAATCCTTGAAATTACCGGTTTTTAAGGAGATTCCTTGGCCGCTTCGCTTTCGCGGGATGACACTGGCATTAATAATCAGTATAATATGTCTTTTAACGATACTTCCATTTTCAGCCCCGGCGCAACAGCAGGGCCGGCGAATTGTGGTTCTGGACCCAGGGCATGGCGGCAAGGATAACGGGGTTCAGATCAAGGGCTTGCTTCCGGAAAAGGAACTGGTATTTAAGCTGGCAAAGGAAGTTAAGCTGGCACTGCAATCGCAGCCGGGAATTGCAGTCTTTCTGACGCGGAAAAACGATATCGGCATTTCCATACTGGAACGCACTACTTTTGCCAATCGTAGATCTGCGGACGTATTTATCAGCCTGCACTTGGCCGGGCCGCGAAGCGGGGAGGCATCCGGCCGGCCGTATTTTTACATTAATCGGTTTGTTAAAGATCCGGAATTATCCCGGATTGTCGAACAGAAAGTCCAGGCCGGAATTAATGTTCTGCCCTGGGATTTGGCCCAAAATCGTATGTTGTCCGAGAGCCGCGGATTGGGAAGGCAATTATTAAAGACCTGGCAGCGGATGGACCCGGAAGCTTTTTCTGAGAAGGGAAATTTAGAAGTTGTCCGCGCGCCGGTGGCGATTTTATCGGGGGTGCGGAGCGCGGCCATACTTATTGAATTTCCCGCTATCCCGAAAAAGAAATCATCCGGCTTGGAAAATGATGCCTATTGCCGGAAAGCCGCCGGTATTCTCGCAAAAGGCATTCGGAATTATTTTTCCGGAAGGTGAGAACGTGAAAAAGACATCCTGGTATAAATGGGCGGCGCCGGGCGGCGCTATCGTCGGCGTACTGCTGATTTGCAGCTTGGCTTACATGTTTTATTATTCTTCCCGGACCGAATTATCCTCCGGGAAGCAAAAAAAAATTTCATCGAAAGCCGGGCGGGAAATCTTGCTCTACTTTGCCTCACCGGCTGAAAAAAAGTATTTAACCCGGGCGGCCCGGATTTCCAAACACGCGGCTTTGCGGGAACAGATTAAACAGGTAATTGGAAATATGGGGGAAAAACCAAGCCGGAAAAAACAAGCTGCTCTCTGGCCTTTGCCACTGATAGTACGGAGCCTGTATTTAAGAAGTAACGGTCTCCTGGTTCTTGACTTCGAAAAACGAGTTAAGTATAATCAAGCTGCCGGAACTTACGAAGAATTGCGGGCTATACGTTCAATCGTTAAGACGCTTACCTGTAATTTTAAAGAGGTGGAGAGCATTAAATTCCTGGTCGGGGGTCAGGAAACCAAGACCCTGGCCGGACATATTGATATTTCGCGTCCCCTGAGTTTGGATGATTTGAGCTGGTAAGGGATAAGTGTGATTAGCAGCGGGAGTAATTCAGTGGTGGAATGCCAGCTTCCCAAGCTGGACGTCGCGGGTTCGACCCCCGTCTCCCGCTCCATAAATATTCAGATGCTTGAAGGCTAATGGCTGATAGATTAACAAAAAAAGAGGTGGAGAATGTATTGGCGTAAGCTTTTTCTTCTGGGAAGTATATTATTATGCGTTACACTTGGGAACTCATCTTCGGCGGCCGGTCTTAAAAAAAGTCCGCCGCAACGAGTATCCCTGGAGGCTGAAGGGAAGCATCAAAGCGGGCAAGATTCCCGGCGATGGGGATTAGGATTAATCCTGGGCGAGCCGACGGGCGTTAATGCCAAATATTGGCGGAATAATTCCCATGCTTACAATTTTTCATTAGGCGTGCCTTTCGGTACCGGAGTTGGTATTTTTGCCGATTATTTAATACATATCCGTCCCTTTAAGGAAATACCGGAAGCGCCGGTTTACGCAGGTGCCGGAGTTTTTTTTCAGGGCGGAGCCGGTGATTTTTTAAGCGGAGTGCGGGGAGTTTTCGGCATAGCTTATGAATTTGACGAACCATTCGATGTTTTTTTTGAGCTTTCAACCAAGCTGGCTCTTCTGCCGGAGCTGGATTTTATCATGCGGGCCTCTCTGGGCGGAAGAATTTATTTTGATTGGTAATAAAAAAAGCATAAAATGATTGACAGTATTTTTAAAATTATATATTAATATTGAACTCACAGGGTGAATTATAGAGCCGGGTTCATAAAAGGTTAACGGGCATGGGAGCTTGCACTGATAGAAAGCCGGATATTGCCGGCGGTTAATAAGTTGATGCCGTTGTCGGGGCGTTCAATTGAACGCCCCGACACAAAGCCCGAAAGAACCAGTAAATATGTTAGTTGTGGATTAATTATGTGGTCTGGAATAATTTTTTTGGCTTAAATATAGCCGGTTTCTGTGAAAAAAAAACAGTGGTGGGGGGGTGAGATTAGATTGAAAGCTCTGGGACGTCATGTATTGCTGGAACTGCACGAATGTGACTGCGACATCCTGAGAGATCCCGTGCGGATCGAGCAGATAATGAAGGAGTCGGCCGAAGCTGCTGGTGCTACTATTGTGCAATCCGTATTCCACCAATTTAGTCCTTTTGGAGTCAGTGGGGTAGTGGTTATTGCCGAATCGCATTTGGCAATTCATACCTGGCCGGAGTATGGTTATGCGGCAGTGGATCTTTTTACATGCGGAGAGGATGTGGATCCCTGGGTAGCGCATCAATGTGTAGCCAAGGAACTTAAGGCGCGTAAGAAAACTTCTCTGGAAATGAAAAGGGGATTATTTGATCTTCCCGTACTTAAACATAAAGTATGATGTCCAGTGATGAATTGAGGCGCATTTTAGAATAAACTTCAACCTGTTCTCCAGGGAGAGAATGCAGAACTTGCTGCAGAAGTTGGCAACGAGTTCTGCATTCTCTTTTTTTAGAAGTCCGGATCGAGGAGTGAAAGATGGAAGTCTATAAAAACAATCTCTTGGTGGAAATGTATTCCGAACACGAAGGGCATTTGCATGGTTACAAGCGGGTGCTGGTCAGGGAGGAGACGCGTTGCCAGCAGGTGGAAATCGTAGATACTTATGAATTCGGACGATGTCTGTTTCTGGACGGCAAGATGCAATCCAGTCAGGTGGATGAATACCTTTATCATGAATTTCTGGTTCATCCCGCCATGCTTACCCATCCGGAACCTAAGCAGGTCTTGATTATCGGCGGGGGTGAAGGCGCCACCTTGCGGGAAGTATTGCGTCATCGCTGCTTGGAACGCGTGGATATGGTTGAGATCGACCGGGAAGTCCTGGATTTCGCCCGGAAACATTTGGGCGAATGGCACCAGGGAGCTTTTGATGATCCGCGGGCCAGGATTATTGTGGATGACGGAAGGAAATTCATCCGGGATGGCCGGGAAGCTTACGATATTATTATCATTGATGTTTCCGATCCTACCTGCGATGGTCCGGCCGGCTTGTTGTATACTCTTCAGTTTTATCAAAGCCTTGCCGCCCGGCTTAAGCCCCAGGGTGTTATGAGCCTCCAGGCCGGGACCAGCAGTGTGGTCGGCGGGGAGATTATGGCTTCCATATATAAAACCTTGCAGCGGGTATTTCCAATCGTGCGGGGATATGAGGCCAATATACCTTCTTTTGATATGCCTTGGGGGTTCGGTCTGGCCGCGGAGCAGCTTGATCCGAAGGAATTGCAGGCACAGGAAATCGACCGGCGATTGCAACAGCGTGGCCTGGAGAATTTACGGGCTTATGATGGAGAAACGCATATCGGACTATTCAGCCCGACTAAATCTTTACGGAATATGCTTAAGACCCAGGGCCGGATTATAGAAGATACTCAGCCGATATATACGCCACTTTAAGAGCTTGAGCAATTAGTCGGTTTTTTTAGGTTGTCATTCCCGAATGCTCTTATTGGGAATCCAGAGATACTACTAGCTAGAAGATTTGAAAGAGGAGTGCAGCGGAATGAATTCCCTAAATCAACATTCTACCCCGCTTTTTGATGCTGTAATTAATTATGCCAAGGAGCAAAAAATATCCTTCCATACCCCCGGGCATAAACACGGGGTCTCTATTCCGCAGGAATTCCGCAATTTTGTGGGCGAAAAGATTTTTGACTGTGATTTAACCCTGTTAGAGGAAGTGGATTCCCTGCACTATCCCTGCGGAGTAATCAAAGAAGCGCTAAAACTGGCGGCCGAAGCGTACGGTTCGGATTACGCCTTTTTCCTGGTGAACGGAACCTCAGGCGGCAATCACATCATGATCTTGACGGTATGTGAACCGGGAGATAAAATAATCGTTTCCCGGAATACTCATCGTTCAGTCCTGGCAGGCATCATTCTCTCTGGGGCCGTGCCGGTATATGTAATGCCGGAAATAGATGAAGAAAAAAACATATTTTTAAACGTGTCGCCGGAAGCCATAGCCAGGGCGGTGGTTAGGCATCCGGACGCGAAGGCAGTTCTGGTGACGCATCCCACCTACCAGGGAATCGGAACTGATCTGCGTAAAATCGCGCAGATAGCTCATCAAGCGGGCATGTATTTATTGGTGGATGAGGCCCATGGTCCGCACTTGAAGTTTCATCCGGATTTGCCCATGACGGCGATGGCCAGCGGGGCTGATATTTGTGTACAAAGTACGCATAAGATTATCAGCAGTATGACCCAGGCCTCCCTCATGCTGGTGCGCCGGACAGCGGATGTTTTAAAGTTAAAACGTCTTTTTAACTTGTTGCAGACGACCAGTCCCTCTTACATCCTGCTAACATCCCTGGATCTGGCCAGGATGCAGATGGCGACTCGCGGGAAGGAATTGCTTACCATCGCGATTACCCTGGCCCAAGAGGCGCGATGCCGGATTAATGCCATTCCCGGTCTGTCCTGTTTTGGCGAGGAAGTAACCGGGCAGCCGGGGGCGCATGAACTGGACGTCACCAAGTTATGCGTAGACGTGAAGGAATTGAAAGTGGATGGTTACCAGGTAGCGGGCTTTCTGAATGAAAAATACAAAATT
>DAOVYW010000213.1 GCA_030635415.1 Candidatus Firestoneibacteriota bacterium | reverse complement strand
TAATACTTTTTGCCATGTGCATACCCCCCTGGCCTTAAGTCTGATACGTGCCGGGCACGGGCTCTGGATTGGACTACTGGCCGGTATACTGCCATGGACGGCATGGCAGCTATGCCGGGGAAGAAGGACAGCCGTGTGAGACTGCTGATTTCCGGCTATTACGGTTTTGGAAACCAGGGTGACGAATGGCTGCTGGAAGGCTTGTTGTCCGCGTTTTCCGATTATTCCGCTTCCATAACGGTTCTCTCCCGGAATCCGGCGGCCACAAAATCCCGGCATAATATTCGCGCGGTTGCACGTTGGAATCCCTGGGTAATTCTGCGGGAATTGAAGAAGTGCCAGGCTCTGATTTCCGGCGGGGGCGGTTTGATACAGGATTTATCCGGCTGTTTATCTCCGTGGTATTATGCGGGTCTGATCGCGATGGCGCGGCGTTGGCATAAGCCGGCCATCCTGCTCGGACAGGGCTTTGGGCCCCTGACCCGGAAAGGAAATAATAGACTGGCAAACAAAATACTGTCGCAAGCATGCCTGCTCGTGCCCCGGGATCAACCGGGATGGGAATGGTGCCGGCAACACGGCGTTTTGGAAGAACAGCTGGTACTGGGAGCCGACTTGGCTTGGCTGCTTCCGTTTCCTAAATCGGGTTCGGGACAGGGATGGCTGGTAATACTCAGAAGCGATTGGCTGGGGGGAGTGATTCCGGAATGGATGGGAAATCTGGCAGGCTTGGCGCGAAAAAAGGGGATCCAGGTACGTTTCACGGCTTTGGGCCATCCGGATGATGAGCAATTGCTGGAGTGGATGAAATTCCGGGAGGAGTATAAAGGTTGTGATTTTATCTCTCTGCCGGGAGCAGGCAACTGGCAAGCCGTAAGCAGGCTCTTTGCCGGAACGGACCTGGTTATCAGTATGCGTTATCACGGGATTCTCCTGGGGGCTCAGGTGGGAGCAGTAGTGACCGGCTTTGGGCCGGATCCAAAAATTAAAAATTTATTACATGATTTAGAACAGCCGGAGTTGGATATTTATAATATTGAGGCCGGTTTAAATAATATTCTGGAAAGAGCGCCGGAATTATCCCGGTGCGTGGCATTGAACAGGGAAAAATTACGGGCCCGGGCTCAAGCTGGTGTGGCAGCGGCCCAAAGGGTTTTAATGCGTTAGCCGGGCAGGCTCCGGGGAGAATAATTAAACAGCGGGAGAGACTGACAAAGCCCGATGGATAGCCTGAGCCGCTTTCCGGCCGGCGCCCATGGCCAGAATAACCGTGGCTGCGCCACTGACAATATCACCCCCGGCATAGATGTTTTGCAGGGAGGTCAAGCCATTCTGGTCGGCAACGATATAACCCCACTTATTGGTTTCCAACCCGGGAGTGGTCCGCGCAATGATGGGATTAGCCTGGGTGCCAATAGCCACCACCACTGCATCCACTTCGATTTCGAATTCGCTTCCAGGAATAATCACGGGCCGGCGCCGGCCGGAGGCATCCGGCTCGCCCAGGTCCATGCGAATACAGCGGGCTGCGCGTACAGCGCCTTCCGGCGTACCCAGGTATTCTGTTGGAGCGGTCAGGAACTGAAAATCAATCCCTTCCTCTTGGGCGTGGTGGGCTTCCTCAACCCGTGCGGGCATTTCTTTCTCAGTTCTCCGGTAGATTAGGGAGACCCTCTCCACGTCCGGCATACGCAGGGCGCAGCGGGCGGCATCCATGGCGGTATTGCCTCCGCCAATGACGGCCACGCGTTTTCCCACGAATATCGGGGTCGCGGCGGCAGCGCCTTGGTAGCTCCGCATTAGATTCATGCGCGTTAAAAATTCATTGGCGGAATATACATAATTCAAATCTTCGCCCGGGATCTGCATAAACTGGGGATAGCCCGCGCCGGTGGCGATATACACGGCCGCGAAGCCTTGGTTTTCCATCAAATCGGAGATCAGATGAGTTTTACCGATAAGACGATTGGTTTTAAATTCCACACCCATGGTTTGCAGAGTCTCAATTTCAAATTTGACCACGGTTTCCTTGGGCAAACGGAATTCGGGAATGCCATAGGTTAAAACGCCGCCTAATTCATGCAGTGCCTCAAAGACCGTTACCGCGTAGCCCAACTTACGCAATTCTCCGGCGCAGGTTAGACCCGACGGGCCGCTTCCGACTACAGCGGCCTTAAGGTTTTTCCCCTTTGCCGGACACTCCGCTTTAAGGCCTTCCCGGATGGCATAATCGCCGACATAGCGTTCCAGGGCCCCGATGGCGATAGGCGCTCCCTTTTTATTCAACACGCAGGCGGCCTCGCATTGCGATTCCTGCGGGCAGACTCGTCCGCAGATGGCCGGGAGCGGGTTGTCCACCCGGATGCGGCGCACGGCCTCATGGGGATCATTATCAAGAACGGCGCGGATGAAATGGGGGATATTTATGCCCACCGGACAACCCGCAATGCAAGTGGGCCGCTGACAAAACAGACACCGGCCGGCCTCGGCCTGCGCCGATTCCTGTGACAGACCGAGATTGACTTCTTTAAAGTTATGGCAACGTTCTTCCGGTTTTTGTTCGGGCATGGATACACGGTTTAAGTTTAACGGCATAGTTTATTTTCTGGATTCCCTTCGCTTTTTTTCTTCTGATTTGAACATGGCGAGCCGGCGGTTCAGGTTTTCAAAATCCACTTGATGACCATCAAATTCCGGGCCATCCACGCAGGCAAACTTGGTTTGGCCGTCGATTTTGCAACGACAAACTCCGCACATTCCGGTTCCGTCAAGCATCAAGGGATTCAAACTAACCATGGTTTTAACTCCATAGGGCCGGGTCAATTCCGATACCGCCTTCATCATGACTACCGGCCCGATGGCCAGGACAAAATCAATCTTTTTTTTCTCCAGCAAAGGTTTTAATATTTCAGTAACCAATCCTTTTTGCCCTTGAGAGCCATCATCCGTTGCGATCAGTAGCTGATCGCTAATGGGTGCCATGTCTTCTTCTAAAATCAGGAAATCTTTGGAACGCGCGCCCAGAATTGTAGTCAGGCGGTTACCAGCTTGCTTCAGGGCCTGGGCAATGGGCAGGAGGGGCGCGATGCCCACGCCGCCGCCGACCACCGCGGTCCGCCCAAAATTCGCGATATGGGTTGGGTGCCCCAGCGGACCGAGAATATCCGGAACGCTTTCCGCTTCTGCCAAATCCATGGTCGTAGCGCCCACGACCTGGAAAATGATGTCAATGGTTCCCTTCTGGTTATCAGAGGCAACAATGGTTAAGGGAATACGTTCGCTTCCCGCTTTAGGACGGATAATCACAAAATTTCCGGCCTGGCGTTTACCCGCGATTTCAGGAGCCTTGATGGTCTGGCGCCAAACCGCCGGCGCAATCAATTGTTTGGAAATTATATTAAACAAGAGACAGCCCTTTCTTTAAGGGGAGAATTTTAATGCCATTTACTACGCTAAAAAAATATTTGTAGGAAAGGTACTCTTATTAAAGAATAAAAGTTGTAGTGGAATATTAGCAAAAAGCGAATATTTCGTCAATTAGATAGGTGGCACCCCTAGGAACTTGAGCCATTAGTCGGTTTTTTAGGTTGTCATTCCCGAATGCTCTTATCCCTGGACTAAACCATCCCCTGGACAAAATCATCCAGGACGGGCAGGACAGGCGGGAATCCAGAAAAGCACTATTTTATAAGCATTGAAAAAACCCTGGATTCCGGCTAAAAGCATGCCGGAAT